>CAZFCR010000276.1:0-5126 GCA_964517305.1 uncultured Akkermansia sp. | reverse complement strand
GAAATGGCTAAGCCACCCTGGCCCCCCGCGTTGTTCTGCGCAGAACAGCCTTTACTATTATATCCATAATAACCTTGTCCGCCATAAGTAAAATTGGCACCGCCGCCGCCGCCGCCATTGTGAACGATGCCGCCGCCGCCGCCATTTACGGCTTTGGCCTTGCCCGCTCTGTGCGAGGCCAGCGGCCGGTAAATTCCTTCTCCTTTGGCAGCGTAACGTGTATCGCCGGTAGCGGTTCGCCATACAGAAGATTCACAGGGACCGGTGTTGCTGCCTGCCATGGCCCCGCCTTTAAATCCGGCACCGTTGGCTGAGATATTGTTTTTTAAATGCAGATTGCCGTTCACCGAAAATGCAATAACGCCGCCAATTTCCCCATTCCAGGGCAAACAGCTGATGTTGGCCGTGGTGGTGTACGAGTTGGTGCCGAGTTGCGGAAACGACACGATCTGCAGGCTGCCCTGTGGATCGTAAGAGTTGGTAAGTGCGCCCGTAAGAGTGACCGAAGTAACCGGTGAATTGATGGATTGTATCGTGGCAATTTCGTAGAGTCCAGCCGAGTTAAGTGAATTTAAAACGCCGTATGCCTGGCTGTTCGCTGTAGTGGTGATACTAGCGCCCTGCATCTGAATCACAATCACCCTTTGTCCCGCTACAAACGCGCCGTTTACCTGATTAATGGTTGACAAACTGAGCACGTTGTTATTGACTGCAGTCACCTTCGCATAGGCGTTTACCTGGGCCGGCAAAACTGCGGAATGCAGAAAGTACAAACCAAGATAAATTGCTCTTTTCATAGCGGGCATCAAAAATACTGAAGTTTGTCGATGTTTTGACACGATTCGTCGAGAGTGAACCGGATTCGATAAGAGGTTATTAACATCATATCAACATTTTGGATCAATTGACTAAAACCGGCAAATGCTGCCACTGATTGAACACCAAAAAGGAACAATGATACAATCCGGGACTCAGAACTGAAGGGGGATGGATCTCAAGCGAAAAGTTTTGGGGATCGGGATAATACAGCTTCTCGCTTAATAAAACTCCCATGTTATCGCGGAGGCATACTTTTACGGGTACGGCTGGATCAAAGCCATTTGCACGAATACTGAATTTACCCGAATTTGGGTTGGGACTGATGCTGAAACTTTGTTCCTTAAGATCGGGACGATCCACCACAATGATGTCGCCATAAGAAAACGAACCATCAAGATCCACCTGCTTTAAGCGGTAATAGTTTAAACCTGTAAAAGGCAATTCATCGGTTAACTGGTATACCCTGCTACTGCCCGTTGTTCCGCCGGGGGCCAGACTTGGCACCCGCTGAACTGGTTTAAAAAAATAACCATCAGCCGATCTTTCAACCTCAAAATAAGCGTTGTTTTTTTCAGTAGCCGTTTGCCATTGTAAACAAATATGAGCGTTGTTACATAAATAACCTTTAAAGTCTACCAACTCTACCGGCAACACTGCCGCACAACCCGGTGTGCTGGGCGGCATACAACCTGGTCCGGAATAAGTACCGTCTCCTGCACTCCAGTATTCTGTATTGCATATTTCGATCACATTTGAATTCCCGCCGCCTCCACCTGTAAGAATTTGTCCGCCACCAAAAATGTACAACTTCGAACCACAAGGCAGTTGCAGTTTTCGCCCATTGTTAAACTTAAGAGTTCCCCTTACGACAAGTATAATGGGTGACCCGCATCCCGTTAGATTAACTGTAGCTGGAATTGTGACAGTGTGAACAGCTTGAATTATTACAGAATCACCGCAGGCCGGTACGCCCGAAGGGGACCAAGTGCCATTAGTGGTCCAGTTACCATTTCCCGCAGAAATTCTGGTAACAGCGTGTATCTTTAAAAATGAAAGAACCAATACACCAATAAAACACAGAAGTCGAAACGACATCATTCAGCAATTCGTCTAATTAAACCCATTATACATCGTTAGAAGATTATAGTTCCTCGAAAGATGTTAATTTTCTGTAAAATTATACAAAATCTCTGAATTACTTACATCTGCAAGACAAAATTAAGGTAAAAAACCCGGAAAAGCCTAATATGGGCTCTGATTTCTAATAAGATAGCCGAAAACCCGTGGCAAAAACCGTTTAAAATAAACCATCAGTATTTCTTTGCCCCCAATAAAGATCTCTTGTTTGTTTTTGCTCAAGCCATCTATAATTCCAGTAGCGCAGTCGGTCGCACTTTTAGCATGCTGATGGCTCGGGTCCATGGCATTGTGTTTTTCTCCTCCTCCTGTTACAGCGTTGCGCGAAACATTGGTTTTAATTTTACCCGGACATACCATCAGCACCCGGATCCCGTGTTTTTCATTCTCAAGCCGGAAAGACTCAAAATAACCATGAAGGGCGTGTTTAGCCGCACTATAAGACGACCGCAGATAAAATCCGAATTTTCCGGCAATGCTGCTGATCACCACAATGTGCCCCCTCTTCTGTCGCCGCATGTACGGAAGAACCGCTTTGCTCAGGTTAACAGCCGCAAAATAATTCACCTCAAGTATCTGCCTTTCTATTCTTTCAGAAGTGTCGACAGCTTCACTTCGCTGACTGTAACCACCGTTATTGATCAACACATCAATGCGCCCGAATTTATTCATGATCTGCGCGGCCAGCGCGCTTGCCAGCGAAGTCTCCGCGAGATCAAAAGGCAGGATCATCAGATCGAGCTCAGGTAAACGCGTGAGTTTTGCCACCCTTTGTAATTCGTGTTCCCGCCGGGCAGAAAGAATCAGTCTTGCGCCTTTCGCAGCGAGGGCCAGGGCCAGGGCTTCCCCGATGCCTGATGAAGCACCTGTGATCCAGATAACCTTGTCTTTATAATCTTTCATTCAAAAGTAAATCTACAACTTGTTGTGGTGACACCTGCTGAATACAATTGCAGTTCTGTTTTTGTTTGCAGGCTTCACAATTAACATCGTACACCAGGTGGCTGGCTTTTAAACCCAGCGGCGCCCAGCGGCCGGGATGCATGGGTCGCCTGGATGTGAACAAACCAATGGCCCTTTTTTCAAGCGCTGCCGCAATGTGCAGGGGCCCGGTACTGGCCGCCACCAGGGCATCACAGGCATTGATAAAAGCAATGTACTCGCTCAGAGATAATTGTCCGCAAAGATTAACCGCGTTGCGATGCGCGCCTGTAAAAGCAGTCATGGTTTCGCCGTCTTCCGCAGTACCGCAGATAAATATTTTAAAACGTTCTGAAGGCAAAAGTTGAATGAGTTTTCCAAAATTATCCAGTCCCCACTCCCTTGCGCTGCCCTTTGATTTTGGATGCAGGATCACATTTATTTTTTCACGATCAATATAACTACCAGCTGAAACCGGCAACACGGGTAAATTCAAAAACCCATACAATGCCGGAATGTCGTTCAGTTTTACCAGCCCCTGCACACCAAGTTTCTTCAGTAAAAGAAGGTTCAGCTGTGCTTCGTGCAGGTCAGAATTTTTTCGCGGCAGCCACATCAGGCGGTTACAGCTGAGCCAATGATACAGCCGGCTCATGGTGCCAATGCGGAGCAGAATGCCTGCCTGCTGGGCCAGCTTTGCAATATCCTTGCGCGGGAAAACATGCACGATCGCATCCGCCTTCAGACTTTTTAGATTTGCAACCTGTTCCGACTTTGATTTTTTCTCAAATGCGTCATAATTTACAAACTCATCAACGTGCCTGCTAAGTGCCACCACATCGCGTGTATAAGTGCGGCCAAGAAAAATGATCCGGCACTGCGGATAATATTTTTTGAGCAAGCCCGCCATGGGCAGTGTGAGCACAACATCGCCGATGCTGTCGGTACGGCTGAGGATCACCGAAAAATTATGAGCTGGTTTTTTGATGAGCGAGTTGTCTTATTTTTTTATACTTCAGCCAGGTGGCATACGCCGAAATTCTGCTGATGCGGTATCCAGCAAGCCCGTCGAGAAAACCGAGGCGCAGCAGGTAATGATCAATAAACTTTGCAACCGGGTTAACAACCAGTTTATAAGCGGCTGCTTTTTTGCCTTTGTTGTGATAGGCTTTCGAGGCAATGTTGGTAAAATACTCCACCTGACGGTAATGGTCTTCGAGGCTGTAATAACTGTAATGAAGAATGTCGCCCTTTAACTGACCCGTATTTTTATCACCCTCAAACAGTTCGTATTTGTCGTGGGGATTGATGCCTGTCCAGTGCCCTTTGCGGCTATCCCACAATCTGAGTTTTTTATCCGGATACCAGCCGCAGTGTTTTACCCAGTGACCACAATAATTGGTCAGCCGGTTCATGTAATAACCGTCCTTTCTGAAATCATTTTTTACTGCCTTTATGGATGAGCGCAGTTCTTCCGACAAAGCCTCATCCGCGTCGAGCGACAACACATGAGAGAAAGAAGCATAACTGATGGCCCTGTTTTTTTGCTGGATGTGTCCGTCGAAAACATGCTGAAAAAACTTCACGCCGTATTTCCCGCAGATCTCAGGTGTTCTGTCTTTACTGAACGAGTCCAGCACCACGATCTCGTCGGCAATTGTTTGCACGGATTGCAGGCAGCGCTCTATGTTTTTTTCTTCGTTGTAGGTGATGATCACCACACTCAGTTTTACCACGGAGGCAAAAATACACAATTGTAAGGTTTAATCATTCCGGTTTGAACCCTTTGAACCCTGAACTTTTTTGAACTAGGGACTCGAACCGCTCAGCCACCGGGGTAAAACCCTTTGGTGGTTGAGCCCGTCGAAATCACCTTTCCAACAATTTTAAAGTTGAATGTTCTTTTGATAACCGGGGCTTCGACAAGCTCAGCCGCCGGGCTGTTTGAACCTTGAACCTTTTGAACTTTGAACCTCTTAAACCTTGAACTTCTTTCTCTCAGAGCAAAGCGCGCAGAGTTTAAATCATCGATCGTAATTACAACTTCTTCCTTTGTCTTCTTGCTCAATCGTAGATCGTAAATCCAAAATCGTAAACCCAACATCTAACTTCGTCCCTCGTACTTCTAACTTCGTACTTCCTAAAATTCTATTCCTTCACCAACCTCAACACCTGCACCTCATTTTCTTTCTCCATCCTCAAAAAATAAATACCCGGCGCAAAGTGTTCGGTGTTAATGGTCTGTTTCC
>CAZFCR010000275.1:0-5141 GCA_964517305.1 uncultured Akkermansia sp. | reverse complement strand
TTTAACGAGATGCAGAAACGCATCGGCAGGAAAAATCCCGGTAAAAAAATCCTGAATGATATTCCCCTCGCGCTCATGTGTTACGATCTGCTTGAATTCAATCACAAGGACATCCGTGACCAGCCCCTCTGGCAGAGAAGACAAGCGCTCGAAGAACTGATCAAAGGACAATCTCAACTCTTACAGCTGAGTCCTGTACTCCAGTGCTCTTCATGGCAGGAAGCAGAAACGGAACGCGAGAAAGCCCGCGAGCTGGCCTGTGAAGGACTCATGCTGAAGCACCGTGACAGCGTGTATGAAACAGGGCGGCGACGGGGCAAATGGTGGAAATGGAAAGTAGATCCGCTGACAGTGGACGCGGTACTCATTTACGCGCAGGCAGGACATGGCAGGCGGGCCAATCTGTTTACAGACTATACCTTTGCCGTTTGGGACGGACCAGAACTTGTGCCTTTTACAAAAGCATACAGCGGTCTTACCGATAAAGAAATAACAGAAGTGGATGCCTGGATAAAACGAAACACCATCGATAAATTTGGTCCGGTGCGCAGCGTAAAAGCCGAACTTGTTTTTGAGATCGCTTTTGAAGGCATTCATCCCTCTCCACGGCACAAAAGTGGCATTGCGTTGCGATTTCCGCGTATTTCGAGGTGGAGAAAAGACAAGAAAAAAGAAGAGATCAATACCAAAGATGATCTGCTGCAACTGATCCACTCACGTTAAGCCTCATGAGAAAAAAAAACGACGCATACCAGATCGCCGGTGAGTGGTTCAGGCAAAAAAAATGGAAAGCCTTCCCTTTTCAGCGCGAAACCTGGGATGCCATCGCAGCGGGTAAAAGCGGGTTGCTTAACTCACCAACAGGAAGCGGAAAAACCTACGCTATCTGGTTCGGTGTTTTGCAGTCATATTACAACAATAACCCACTTCCCAAAAAAGAAAAAAAATTACACTGTCTCTGGATCACACCGCTGCGTGCACTTTCAAAAGAAATTCTGCTTGCTACCACAAGGGTGTCTGACGACCTGAACCTGGACTACCGCATTGCCCTGCGCACAGGTGATACAAGCATTACCGAACGCAACCGTCAGAAAACAAAAACACCGCACGCGCTCATAACCACTCCGGAAAGTGTTCACCTGATGCTGGCCTCAAAAGATTACGACCGTTTTTTTTCGGGGCTCGAGTTTGTGATCGTCGACGAATGGCACGAACTGATGGGAAGCAAACGCGGTGTGCAGACAGAACTCGCCCTTTCGAGGCTCAGAACTTTAAATCCGGGTTTAAAGGTCTGGGGGATCTCGGCAACCATCGGCAATCTTTTACAGGCACGCGAGATCCTGCTCGGCAGTGAGCACCAGAACGCTCCCATCATCAGAGCGGAACTTGAAAAAGACATTGTTATTGAAACCATTTTTCCGGATGTGGTTGAAAAATATTCATGGGTCGGACATCTTGGGATCAGGCTGCTACCAAAGATCATCCCGGTAATTGAAAAAAGCTCGAGCACGCTTGTATTTGTGAACGTGCGTTCGCAGGCCGAGATCTGGTACCACAAACTGCTCGACGCGGCACCGCAGTTATCGGGGCTTATCGCTCTCCACCACGGTTCGCTCAGCAACGACATCCGCAAATGGGTGGAAGATGAACTTCATCATGGAAAACTGAAGGCTGTCATCTGTACATCCAGTCTTGATCTGGGTGTTGATTTCCGTTCGGTTGACACGGTCATTCAGGTTGGCTCCCCAAAAGGCATCGCGCGTTTTATGCAACGTGCCGGACGCAGCGGTCATCAGCCCGGAGCAAAAAGTAAAATTTATTTTGTACCCACCAATTCGCTCGAGATCGTTGAAGGCAGCGCGCTGCGGCAGGCAATAGACAATCACCTGGTGGAAGACCGTATTCCGTACATCCGCTCGTTTGACGTGCTGGTACAATACATGGTAACGCTGGCTGTTTCAAACGGTTTCAGAGCAGCCGAACTTTTTGAAGAGATAAAAAACACACATTGTTTCAAAAGCATATCTGACGATGAATTTAACTGGTGCCTGCAATTTATTACCAACGGCGGATCTTCACTCAAAGCTTACGATGAGTACCACAAGGTTATTCTTGAAAATGGTATTTACAAAGTAACCAGCCGCAGCATTGCCATGCGTCACCGCCTCAGCATTGGCACCATTGTGAGCGACAGCATGATGCAGGTAAAAATGGTAAGCGGAAAACGACTCGGTGTAGTGGAAGAAAATTTTATTTCCAAACTCAAACCCGGCGATACATTCTGGTTCGGGGGCAAAAACCTCGAACTGGTTTCGGTAAAAGACATGGAAGCCCGCGCACGCAAAAGCAAAAAGGGCAGCGGCATGGTGCCTGCCTGGCTGGGTGGCCGCTTGCCATTGTCGGCGCAACTCTCACGCAGCATCCGCGAACAATTTGACGATTATGTGAACAAAAGGCCGGGATCTGAAGAATTAAAACAACTCTGGCCTCTGCTCGACCTTCAGAACAAAATGTCGTATGTGCCCCAAAAAGACGAATTGCTGATTGAACAGTTTAAAACGCGCGATGGTTATCACACCTTTATTTATCCTTTTGAAGGCAGGTTTGTTCACGAGGGCATGGGCGCCATCCTTGCATACCGCATCGGTTTGCTCGAACCCTTCACGTTCAGTATCGGCATGAACGATTATGGATTTGAACTTTTGAGTGATAAAGAGATCAACATCACGCAGGTGATCGACAATGATCTTTTTACTCCCGAATTTTTGTATGAAGACGCGTTGAAAAGTCTGAACGCCACAGAAACTGCCATGCGCAAATTCCGCGACATTGCTACCATCGCCGGACTGATCTTTACCGGCTATCCCGGCAAACAGAAAAAAACCAGGCATCTGCAGGCCTCCTCCCAATTGTTTTTTAAAGTGTTTGAAGATTACGACAAACACAATTTATTACTGCGGCAGGCTTATGACGAGGTAATCGATTTCCAGTTAGAGATCACACGCATGCAGGCGGCTTTTAAAAATATCAGCAGCCGGAAAATAGTTGTTACGCGGCCCGAAAAACCCACGCCTTTTGCATTCCCGATCTTAGTAGATACCTTGCGTGAAAAATTTTCGAACGAGGACATACAGACCCGCATCGACAAGATCTTAAAATCGCTTCAGGAATGAATAAAGTGTTTACAGAAATTGAACTGGCAGGTGAACCTTTTTATCTTCTCCTTCAGAAAGCACTGTACCGACCTCAGCAGCAACAACTCATTCTCAGCGATGTACACCTGGGCAAAGCCACGCATTTCAGAAAACAGGGTATTGCTTTGCCTTCTGAAAGTCACCTCAACGACATTGACCGGCTTCATTACCTGATCGATACCTGGCAGCCCGAAACCGTGCTTTTGCTCGGCGATCTTTTTCACAGCACTTACAATAAAGAATGGCTTTGGTTCAAATCCCTGTTGTTACATTATCCCGAAACTGATTTTATACTTGTGGAAGGCAACCACGACCTGCTTCCTGAAGAGGCCTACGCGCTCAGCAATCTCAAAAAGGTTGATCTTTTAGAAGATTCCGCTCTGCTTTTTTCGCATGCACCTTTGCACCACCCGGTTAAGCTGAATATTTGCGGCCACATCCATCCCGGCATCAGGCTTACCGGCATAGCAAGACAGTCGATAACGCTGCCCTGTTTTTATTATGATGAAAATAAACTGATACTGCCCGCATTTGGTAAACTCACGGGTTTGTATTTAATGGAGAAAAAAAAGTCGGCGCTCATTCATGTGATCACCGGCGAGACCATTGTCAAACTCTGATCAGTGAGGCTGCAGTTGCATGCCGATGTGTTCCTCTTTACCTCCGCCGCCAATTCTTTTGATCTCTTTGTCGGCGCGCGATTTGGCAAGTTTTTCCTTGAACGGCAGCCAGCGGTTACCCATCACTTTGTTCATGAGTTTATCAAAAGGCATGTACACACACAGGGCCAGAAATCCTGCAATTTTGCCTGACAGACTATGAGCCATTTTGCGATAACTCACAGAAAAACCACCATCCAGATAAGTGATGTAATGCCAGTAACCACTTGGCATAAACAACGAGTCGCCGTGCTCAAGTACACATTCAAATGTTTCAATGTATTTTAAACCCGGGTACTTGTTGTAATCAGGATTGTCAAGATCAATCAGCGAGTGGGTGTTAAAAGGAAGTTTGTACAGAAGGCGTGAATATTTCGGTGCCACAAGCACTACGCGTTTACGGCCGTAGAACTGCGTCAGCATCACGTTCGACATGTCCATGTCCTGGTGAATGCGCACCTTAATGTCTTTAGCGCCAAAAAACATAAAACCAATCCGACCCATGAGGCCCTTAAATAAGGCGGGACACGGAAAATCTTTACGTAATTCAGGTCGTTCTTTGAACATGTTAAATAAAAACATCCTCAGCGAAGTTGGTTTGTTTTCAATGATCGTGTTGGCATATTCTTCAAAACGCATCTGAAGATCCGGAGTAGTAAATGCTGAAGCGCTGTTTTTATTGTTGTTATCGAAGATGTCCACCATTACATCGCCGCAAACCTGCTTGATGTAATCCATGGTCCATTTTTTACCTGCCGGGTATTTATCAGCCAGACCCCTGATGATAAGCGGTTTTTGAGGATAGAAATATTTCTGGTTGAACTCGTTTTCACTGATGTTGTCTACGACATCTATAGTTCTGGTTTTCATAAATCTGTTTTTTTTGATTACATGTAAATCCTATACCACCTATATTTTAACATTTGGGTGCAGTTCAGGACTGCTTCAACAAAATTGAGGAATTTTTTGCCCGCTTCGTCAGAGCTCGCATGATTATTAGATGAATCCTGATAAAAATCACACCAGCAGCAGCCAAAAAAACTTAAAAGGGGCATCTACCTTTATGGTGGCAGAGGATTTGACACTAATAGCTCATCGCCTTTTCAGGCGGGATGGATATGCATATATTGATCATAGAAGACGATAAGATGTTGAGAATGGCGCTTTCGCATCATTTTCTGGAAGAGGGCCACATGATCTCAGCGGCTTCAAATGGCAAGCAGGCTCTGGAATTGGTGGAGCAGACCAGTCACCTCGACCTCATCATTTGTGATGTGTTGTTGCCCGA
>CAZFCR010000274.1:0-5156 GCA_964517305.1 uncultured Akkermansia sp. | reverse complement strand
CTGGTCCGCTGTATAACAATCCGTTTTTAAACTGTGTGTTGGAATAACCCAGCCCCAGTACCAGTTTTGAATTTTTTAACCGCTGATCGGCCTGTATGGTCCACGGTACGCTTACATAACCGAGTTGTGCCAGTAAGCCGGTGCTGCATCCCGCAGAAACATACAGGGCTGCTTTGTTGGTATTCTGCGCGTGTAGCACACCGCTGAATAAGAACAGATAAATAATTATTTTTTTCATGTCGTAGATTGTATGGGTCAAAATTAGATCAGCACGACCCCGGAAAATAATTGATGCGCGGACCAGATGATCCTGCTCTTGCGCAAATCCTCAGATTAATTTTATTGATACATTTGTGAGCCGTTGTTTTGACAGATTTTACTACTGCCCTTACCGGATTTGCGTTTTTTGCAACTTTATTATACTTGAATATTAAATAACAATAACATTTTTATGACTATGGATCAATTGATCGAATGTGTTCCCAATTTCAGTGAGGGTGTTAACATGGACATCCTTCACAAGATCACTGCGGAAGTAGAGGCAGTGGATGGCGTTAAATTGCTGAACGTTGACCCGGGCAAGGCGACCAACCGCACCGTGGTCACTTTTGTGGGACCGCCGGCCGCAGTTGTAGAGGCCGCTTTCCGGGCTATCAAAAAAGCTGGTGAACTCATCGACATGAGCAAACATAAAGGGGAACATCCGCGCATGGGTGCCACCGATGTTTGTCCGCTCATTCCCATCGCGGGCATCAGCATGGAGGAAACCGCAGCCTATGCCGTTCAGCTGGCAAAAAGGGTGGGAACGGAATTAAATCTGCCTGTTTATCTGTATGAAGAAGCGCAGGCTGATAAAAAACGCAGCAACCTTTCGGTGATCAGGAATGGAGAATACGAAGGTTTTTTCAAAAAAATAAAATTGCCGGAATGGAAACCGGATTTTGGTCCCGCTGAATTTGATGCCAAGCGCGGTGCCACTGTTATCGGAGCACGTGATTTTCTTGTGGCTTATAACATCAATCTCAATACAACTTCAACACGCCGCGCCAACGCCATCGCTTTTGATGTGCGCGAAGCGGGTCGCGTGATGCGTGAGGGCGATCCTTTAACGGGAAAGATCATCACGAATCCGGATGGGACACCTAAATCAATCCCAGGCACACTTAAATCTGTAAAGGCCATTGGCTGGTACATTGAGGAGTACGGTATTGCACAGATCTCGATGAATCTTACCAATATCAATATTACACCGGTTCACGTGGCTTTTGATGAAGTCAGCAAAAAAGCGAACGAGCGGGGCATGCGGGTTACAGGTTCTGAACTGGTGGGATTGATCCCTTTAAAAGCCATGCTCGATGCCGGCAGGTATTTTCTTCGCAAACAGCAACGGTCAACGGGTGTCAGTGAAAAAGAACTGATCAAAATTGCGGTGAAATCGCTTGGATTGGATGAACTGGGACCTTTTAAACCGGAAGAACGCATCATAGAATACCAGCTGAAGCGCATCGAAGACACAAGGCTGATAGGCATGGATCTGAAAGCATTTGCCGATGAAACCGCGAGCGAAAGTCCTGCGCCCGGCGGAGGTTCTATTTCCGCTTACGTGGGAAGTCTTGGTGTTTCGCTTGCTACAATGGTGGCCAACCTGAGTTCACACAAAAAAGGATGGGACAGCCGCTGGGAGGAATTCAGCACCTGGGCCGAAAAAGGCCAGAAGCTGAAAGATGAGTTACTGAGGCTGGTGGATGCTGATACCGCGGCATTCAACAAAATCATGACCGCATTCTCGATGCCTAAAACCACGGAAGAAGAAAAAAAACAACGCAGCCAGGCCATTCAGGATGCAACTAAGTACGCTATCGAAGTGCCTCTGAAGGTAATGAAGCTGAGTTATGAAAGCATGGAGCTGATCCGGGCGATGGCTGAACACGGAAATCCGAATTCTGTGAGCGACGCGGGAGTAGGCGCCCTGTGTGCCCGCAGCGCGGTGATGGGCGCGTTTATGAACGTACGCATCAACGCAGGAGGTTACAACGATAAAAGTTTTGTTGAAAGTGTGATCCGGGAAGGAAAAGAGATCGAACAAAAAACAATGGCTGCCGAATCTGAAATTCTCAGGATCGTAAATGAAAAAATAGGAATTTTTTAATGGTTTTTTATTAAGAACCCTTTACTGCGCGTTTATTGGCGGGCAGTGCAAACAGCGTGTCATCCAGTTTTTTCTTTTTGATGGAACTGGCTGTGGATTCAAGCCTGAACTGTGGTGTTTCAATCACCGTTTTTAAAGCCAGAGCGCCGGACTGTTTCAGGAACGCGTACCAGTTGCCGTAGTGGTGGTTTTTGAAAAGGTTCGCGTCGATCGCCAGTTCTTTGTTGTAGTAATACGTTTGCGTACCGCTGCGACAGTTAAGTATCAGAGCATCACAGTTGTATTCCAGTATTTTTAGGGCATTCTTTTTTACAGATGAACTCAGTACTTCGTCGCTGTTCACCGCCGCGTCGCTCCAGTAGAGGTTTTCAGACCCGGCTGTTTTTGTATACACCCTGTTTTCTTTCGGAACGTAAAGTTGCCACTGAGAGGCGCTGCCATTGGTGGTAGATTTGTAAATGCCGTTCTTGTAAAAATAGTCAATGCGCGAACCCAGCATAGCCGTCAGCTGTTCATTGGTCATGCGCGGGGTTTTGCTGGTGAGTACATTGGTATACGTAATGACGCCTTCAAAAGACTGCGCTTTTATTAAAGAAACAGACAGCACAAGAAACAGAACTATTTTTTTCATCGTGTTTAAATTTAGACATTAAAATTCAGGGAATCACTTCTGTTTTCGTGTGGATCTCTGTTTGATGGCTCAGTATTTTGTGAACGGGGCAACTGTTGGCAATGGCCAGCAAACGCGAACGTTGTGTGTGATCGATCTCACCTTTAAAAAGCAGGTGACGGTGAACCACAGTTTTCTGATTGTCTTTATCCCATTCCAGATGAACATCCACAGTGATTGTTTTCAGGGGCCAGGCCTTCCTGTCGGCATACATGCGCAGGGTTGCAGCTGTGCAGGCTCCAAGGGAAGCCGCCAGGAGTTCAAAGGGAGAAAAACCTTTGTCCTGACCGCCAAGGCTGAGGGGCTCATCCGCCACAAGGGTGTTGCCGCTCGGACTCTGAATCTGTATCTGGTATTTTTCCAGACCTATCTGGGCTTTAATTGTTGCCATCGTTTGTTGATTTTTTATTTATTGGTATCCAGATCTCTTCTTCTGAATCGGGATCGTTGTTTTTGTAACCTGCTCCCAATACCTCGAAGTGCGGCCGGTTGGCGAGAGCATAAGCAGAAGCGGGGAGCCACTCGCTGAAAATATAATTGTAAATGGCCGCATCGGTACTCAGACCTTTGTAATAGAATACCGCATAAAGTCCTTCGGGAATAATAAACGCAGACATGCCTGCGGGTAAGTGTTCGTGATCACTGACTTCTTTTAAGGCCCATTTCACAAAAGGAGCGGAGGGATCAAAACGAAGAAAATAATTGGGCTCATACACCTGGAGCGAAATCAGATCATCACTTACACTTTTGTTGATCTTGTTTTTCAAAGCCATAAATGCACGCCAGAGTTCAGCCGTTTTATTGTCACGCAGGCTCATTTCCATGTTAAGGCCAATGAGTTTTTTTTCTTTGATATTTCTGACTTGCACCTCAGATCTCAGCATGTGGATTGTCTTTAGTTTAACTTTTTTTCTTCGTATACTTATTGTCTTTCCAGGGATTGGTGCCTGTTTCACTGGCGGCAATGAGTTCTCTCAGCCTTTTATCCCTGGTAGCCTGCTGTTTGGCGCCCATCACCCAGTTTTTAGAAAGTTTGCGGTAAGAAGGCGCGAGTGACTGAAAAAATTGCCAGGCGGCTTTATGCGATTTAAACTGTTTTTCTATCGCCGGCGAAAACTCAGCTTCTTCATTTTCGTGGGTATATACTTCAGAACGGTGTTCTTTGCGGTGTTTGAAGCTGTTGAGTCCCGCTTCGTGCATCAGTCCTTTTTTACTAAGCTCTTTTATCTTGCGGATGTTAACACTGCTCCAGATGCTGTTTGGCCTGCGCGGTGTAAAACGGATCTGGTAGCTGTTTTCATCGATAGACCGGCGTACGCCATCTATCCAGCCAAAACAAAGGGCCTGGTCAACCGACTCAGACCAGGTCATGGATGGTTTACCCGAACCGACTTTGTAATACCCGACAATTAATTCGTTTTTTTTATCGTAGTTTTTTTCAAGCCAGGATCTGAAGGCTTCAGGTGTTTTAAAAAATCTGGGTTTGATATTATCCGCGGACACGGTGTTGTTGAGTCTGATAGTGATTAATGACCCTTTGTTTTTTCCGCAAAAGACTGATCTGTTTCAGGATTTTTCTTTTTAAACATCAGGCCCCTGCGCTGGTATTGCGTAAATGTCCCCTGGAAACTGAACTGATTGTTTGAGACAAGATACCACTGACCGTTTTTTAAGTACAATTTTGTGATCTGCGCGGAAGTAGCAATCTGTTTCTCAGCATCAGGAGTGAGGATAAGGGTTTTGCCATCCAGCTGCCACGAACCACTGACCTTTTCTTTTGTCTTGCCTGCCTGATCAAAACGCCAAAGCACGTATCGGTTTTTTTTGGCAATTTTAATATTGGTTAAAAGTGAATCCTGAAATACACCACCCACATATTTGCCGCGAACGGTTTTTTCATTGATCTGCGAATTGCCAGCCTGTGGCATTGTTATCAGCAGAATAAAGACGAAAACGGAAAAGAGTATTTTTTTTGTCATTATATAAAGATAAAAAAAGATGTGATAAAAAAATAATAAACCGGCGCGAGGAATAAGTTACCTCAGACGTTTTCACAGTTTTTTGTTTCGTATCTGGACTTTAAATACCTGATCGATTCTTTCATCAGATTTTTCAGTTCGTCCTGGTTGATATCCGATAATTTTTTAATGTAAATGCAGGCTTTGCCTATTTTGTATTTTCCAAGATTTTTGATCAGGTGTTCATGTTCTTTATTCCCCGTGTAAACGTATAGCGAGATGGCGGCTTTGCGGGGCGAAAACCCGATCAGTGGCCAGTCTCCTTCCTGCCTGCTTTTTTCGGATTTGTAATGGTACCTGCCAAATCCGATGATGGAGG
>CAZFCR010000273.1:0-5173 GCA_964517305.1 uncultured Akkermansia sp. | reverse complement strand
CATCTTCCTGAACCGCGCTACCAAATCACTCACGTTGTACCACCAGATGATCGGTCGCGGAAGCCGTGTACTGCCGAATAAAAAAACATTCAGCATTGTTGATCTTGGTAACAACTCGCGCAGGTTTAATCTCTGGCAATACCCGATCGACTGGAACCACGTATTTACCGCGCCTCACATGTACCTCGAACAGCGTTACAAAGATGAGTGGGATTATGAAATGGTGAACGATTACGATCTGCCGGCTGAGATCAAAGAACGTTTCCTGAACTCCAGCGCTGAGGCTTTTATTGTTCGCGACCGTTACCTGATGGCCCTGCGCAAAGGCAAAAAACCACAAACGGTGATCGACGAAAGTATGGAAGATCATTTTGCCCGCATTACAGGTAACGCTTCCGATTTTGATGAAGCGATGGAACTGTTCAACCTTTTGAGTGAAGAGATGAAATACCGCATCAAACAATTCGGAAAATGCATCAATTCCACGCTCAACCATACCGACTGGCAGTGCCAGACCTATGCGAGCAAACTGCGCAGGCGACTGATGAGTTATTACGCTGAATAATGAATGTAAAAACGGTTTACCGGCTCACCGGTTATTTGTCTCTCGCTGTTGGACTGCTGGCCGCGCTCAGCGTGTACAGGATGCAATACATACGGATCGGGATCGGGTTGTCGATACTGGGATTTATTCTCGCGGGCATTAACATCTTCCTTAATTCAAGGTATTATTTCGATCAGGAAAAATTTCCAAAAGGTTACCTGGGCATGTTCCTGAGTTCATTGCCGGTGATCTTTATTATGCTGCTGATCTTTAAATTCGGTAAACAGGCTTAGGCCCAGTGAATTCCCTTTTTCAGAAGGTTCAGGGTTTTTTCTTCTTCAGATCCGGGTTCTGTTTTAAAGTCATACTCCCATGAGGCGAGTTTAGGCAGGCTCATGAGAATAGATTCCACACGACCATTAGTCTCGAGACCGAATCTGGTGCCCTTGTCGTAAACGAGGTTAAACTCAACGTAACGCCCGCGCCGCAGCAATTGCCATTGTTTGTGACGCTCCGTGAACGTTTTGTTTTTATTTCTTCTGATCAGTTCAGTGTAAACCGGTAAAAATGTTTCGCCCACCGCTTTCCAGAATTCGAGGTTTTTCTCAAAACTCATTTCGCCTTCACTTACCAGCCTGTCGAAAAATATGCCACCAATGCCGCGTGTTTCTTTGCGGTGCGTGATGTAAAAATAATCGTCGGCCCAGGTTTTGAATTTTTCGTAATAAGCGGGATGATGGGTATCGCAGGTTTTTTTAAGTGCCTCGTGAAAAAACTGCGCGTCTTCAGCAACAATGTAATGCGGTGTCAGGTCAATGCCGCCGCCCAGCCAGCGGATGCCGCCATCCATCTCAAAATAACGGATGTTCATGTGAATGATGGGCACCATGGGACTTGCGGGATGAATGACAATGGAAACACCACTTGCGAAAAATTTTGGTTTTGTTTTTTTTTCGGTCGCAGGCGCGCTGTGTTCTTTTTCACGGAACAGAAAATCGGGAGCGTCACCTTCCACGGCGCTGAACAACACACCGCCTTTTTCAATCACTGCACCGTTCTGAATGATCCGTGTACGGCCGCCACCGCCTTCTTCGCGTTGCCAGAGGTCTTCCTGAAATTTTGACTGACCGTCGGCCTGCTCAAGTCCCGCGCAGATCTCATCCTGTAGATTTTTCAGCCAGGTGGTAATGGTTTCCCTGTTTATTGCCATCCTGTTTTCAGCAACTGGTAATTGTTGTAACGGAAAATGTAAACACCGCGGTTGTCAAAACCCGTGGTGGTGTCGGGACGCGCGAATTTAAAACGCATGTAGGCCGTTTCCATGCCAATGGCATCGAGCTGATGTACAAAGTCAGGGCCTCTTTCAAAAAGATTTTTCAGATAATAATAGCCTACATCAAAGCCAATGTAATAATATTCGCTCGGGCTCGTTTGCTGAATTGATTTATAATGATCTGCCAGTGCTTTTGTTTCTGCCGTAAGATTAAACTGGTGCGGAAAAGTATAGTTGAGCTGGTTGAGGTACTCCTGGTCTATGTTATCCATAGCAGTTACATTTTCCCAGCCGCACAGCGTTATATCTTTTTTATCGGCGAAGATGGCCAGTTGTGTTGTAAAATCGGTGATGTAAACCTGGTTGGTGCTCAGAGAAACCACAATGTTTTTAACGCCGGGAACATATTGTGATTTTAAGGTCTGAATGGTTTTGGCGTTGCGGAGCGTGTCTTTTAAAGGTCGTAACTGTTGTCTTAACTTCTCGTTAAAATAATTCCTGAAGGCCGATGCGTAGGCCGCTTCGCGTTTATCCTTTTCGTTCAGAGTCATCAGGATCACATGCGCGTTGCCCTTCATCAGGGAATCGATGCAATAGTCTGCCAGACTTTCGAGCAGGGTAAATGTAGAAGGATTGGTTTTAGAGATGTAGATGTTATTAAAAAGAATTTTGTTCTGCTGCGTGATGGGAGATACGATGGGAACATGCGACTCGCCCGCTTTTTTTGAAAGCGTTTTAAAACCGCTGGCGTACAATGGTCCGAAAATCAGGTCAAGACTTGCAAATTCAGGACTCGCGGCAATCTGGTCTAACCGTGTGGAATCTTTATCATCGATGTCGTAAAGACTGAGTTTTAAATTAAAGTCTTTGTTACTCAGCGAATCCATGGCTTTTTTAAAACCGAGATAAAAGTCAACGGCCACCGCAGGTACTTCCGGAAATCCGCTGCTGTTGCGGGCCAGGGCTTCAGGCTCAATGGTGGCGGTTTCATCGCATTTAAAAGGAAGGATCAGCGCAAGGTGATAAGCATTTTTTTTGGCTTTGCTCACGGGGATAAACAAAGTGGAATCAACAAAAGGAACAGGCGGTTTTTCTGTAACGGTCACCACCGGCGCTTTGTTTTCTTTTGATTCTTTTACACGGCGTTTACTTTTTTCACCCACAATGATCACCTGGCCTTCTTTGAGTCCCTGCGCGATGGAAGGATTGTAATTCAGCAGCTGTGGTTCGGTGACGTTGTATTTCCTGGTGAGAGAATAAACCGTTTCACTTTTGGCAACAGTGTGTGTGCGGTATTTGTTGGTGTCGATGCCGAGTGATGGCGTACTTGCGGCCACGGGCGCAGGAAAAGGTACCCTGATCACCTGGTCGGCTTTGGCGCCGGCTCTCAGTTCGGGATTGGCGAGGTAAAGATCGTCAAGCGAAACGTTGTACATTTTTGAGATGGCATACAGACTTTGTTTTTTTTCGATCTGATGGATGTAATATTTTTTTCCATCTATGGTCTGAACGTTGGTCGATTTGTTTTGCGCAACGCAGCCGGTGTGGATCAGGAGTACCACGAACAAAAAAAGTGACCGGTATATCAATGCTTTTATCATGTAATCGTATTTTGCAGAACGGCAGCTTTGTAAATTATTCCCACTCAATGGTAGCGGGAGGTTTGGAGCTGATGTCGTACACCACGCGGTTAACGCCTTTTACTTTGTTAATGATCTCGTTGCTTATTTTGGCCAGGAATTCGTAGGGCAGGTGACACCAGTCGGCTGTCATGCCATCGGTGCTGCTCACGGCTCTCAATGCCACTGCGTTTTCATAGGTTCTTTCATCGCCCATTACACCCACACTCTGAACAGGCAGGAAAATAGCGCCGGCCTGCCATACAGTGTTATAAAGGTTGTGGTGTTTTAAACCGTCGATAAAAATAGCGTCCACTTCCTGGATGATGCGCACTTTTTCAGGTGTGATCTCACCAAGGATGCGTATCGCCAGACCCGGACCAGGGAAAGGATGCCTGTTCAGAATGTTGTCGTCAAGTCCTAACTCTCTGCCCACGCGGCGCACTTCATCTTTGAATAAACTGCGCAGGGGTTCAACCACCTTGAGCTGCATAAAATCAGGAAGGCCTCCCACGTTGTGGTGTGATTTGATGGTGGCCGAAGGACCTTTTACACTTACACTTTCAATGACATCGGGATAAATAGTGCCCTGTGCCAGCCATTTGGCATCCTGCACCTTTTTTGATTCTTCATCAAAAACATCGATAAATACTTTGCCAATGGCTTTGCGTTTTTTCTCAGGATCAGAAACACCGTTCAGGTCGGCGTAAAATTTATCTTTCGCGTCAACGCCTTTTACGTTCAAACCCATGTGTTTGTATGAGTCGAGCACGTTTTCAAATTCGTTTTTGCGGAGCAGACCATTGTCAACAAAAATGCAATGCAGGTTGGTGCCGATGGCTTTGTGCAGGAGCATGGCAGCCACACTGCTGTCAACACCGCCGCTCAGACCAAGGATCACCTTGTCGTTTCCTAATTTTTCCTTGAGATCGTGAATGGTGGTTTCAATGAACGAAGCCGAGGTCCAGTTGCCCGTACAGCCGCAAATGTTCATCACAAAGTTTTTGAGCATGCGTGAACCTTCGGTGGTGTGGTAAACTTCGGGGTGGAACTGAATACAATAGGTATCTTCACCTTCAACAGCAAAAGCCGCGATCTTAACGTCGTGTGTGCTGGCGGTGATCTTATAATTGGCCGGGATGTTGAGAATGGTATCGCCGTGACTCATCCACACCTGTGAATCGTCGGCCACGTCGTGGAATAGTTTATTGGATTTGTCTTTGATGTTCAGGTGCGCGCGGCCGTATTCGCGGGAATTGGATTTTCCCACTTCGCCACCATAAAAATGGGCGAGGAACTGCGCGCCGTAACACACGCCCAATAAAGGCAATTTGCCTTTAATGGCAGAAAGATCCGGTTTTGGCGGATTTTCTTCACGCACGCTGTGGGGACTTCCGGAAAGAATAACACCTTTGATATCGGCGTTTAATTCAGGGATTTTGTTGTAGGGATGAATTTCACAATAAACGTTGAGTTCGCGCAAACGGCGCGCTATCAGCTGGGTGTACTGGGAACCGAAATCTAGGATCAGGATTTGCTCTTGCATAGAGAGCAAAAATACAATTTAATTTTCGGCGGCACCCGGTGAAATAGGGGGCCTTAATCATTTTTAATAAAAACCGATTGTTTTTTTGTTGGATTTAAAATAATCGTATATTTGCACTCTCAAAAATTTTTTGAGAAAGTTCGGGGTGTAGCGTAGCCCGGTATCGCGCCACATTTGGGATGTGGAGGTCG
>CAZFCR010000272.1:0-5187 GCA_964517305.1 uncultured Akkermansia sp. | reverse complement strand
TTGTATGAAAGTGAATAGATCTCCACTTTTTTTGCAACCATAAAAGCGGAATAAAAACCAAGGCCAAAATGTCCGATTACTACATTTTTGTCAACCTTGTCCTTGTATTTGTTAACGAACTCCTCTGCCCCGCTGAATGCGATCTGCGTGATGTATTTTTCAATCTCATCCTTGGTCATGCCAATCCCCTTATCCTTGATGGTGATGGTTTTGGCCGATTTATCCACTTCCACTTCAATTTTAAGGTCGCCCAGGTCGCCTTTGGCTTCGCCAAGACTTGTAAGGGCCTTTAATTTCTGTGTAGCGTCAACAGCGTTGCTCACGAGCTCCCTGAGAAAAATCTCATTGTCGCTGTAGAGAAACTTTTTAATAATCGGGAAGATGTTTTCGGTTTGTACGTTAATTTTTCCAGTTGTGCTCATAATCGGTCTTTTAGTGGCTTTGCCATGGCAAATATAGTACCACGGCCTAAAAAAATGACAAAATGACAAGGAATCTGGCTCCACTGGTCAGGATAACAGGTTGGATCCCTGCACAAAAAAACCGGCCATCAGCCGGTTTGTATTTATTTTCTGAGTTTATCCTTAAACACCTTTTCAAACTTTTCGAGTTTGGGCTGTATCACGTATCTGCAATAGCCTTCGCTGCCGTTCTGGTTGTAATAGTTCTGGTGGTAATCCTCGGCGGGATAAAAATTACTGAAAGCCGTGATCTCTGTAACGATGGGGTTCGGATACACTTTTTCTTCGTTAAGTTTCTTTTTGTAAGCCTCGGCCAAAGTGCGCTGCTCTTCATTGTGATAAAATACGGCGGAACGGTACTGGGTGCCAATGTCGTTTCCCTGGCGGTTCAGCGTGGTAGGATCGTGTGTTTTCCAGAACACTTCGAGCAGTTCATCAAAACTGATCTTGCTTTTATCGTAAGTCATCTGAATCACCTCGGCATGGCCAGTACTGCCATTACACACTTCTTTGTAGGAAGGATTTTTGACAAAGCCGCCGCTGTAGCCGCTTTTTACATTGCTCACGCCATCAAGCCGCTGAAAAAAAGCTTCCACACACCAGAAGCAGCCCGCGCCAAATGTGGCGGTATCGGTTCCGTTGTTCGTTGTTTCTTTATCCTGAGCCTGCGCCGGGTTACCTGAGTTCATCATTTTAAAATTGTTATTGGATGGTTGTTGCCCGCAGGCATTTAAAAAAATAGCCGCGACAAAGGTCGCAGCTAAATGAAGATGTTTGAGCCCTGTCATTGCCTGAAAACAAGTTACTCCTGTTTTTGTTCAGCCTCGTTGCCTTCGCCTTCCTTGTTTTTTTTCTTTTTCTCTTTTTTTGGCTTCCCGCCTTTTTCACGGCCGGCGAAATCAAAATACTTTTTAAGCTTATCGTTTTTAGTGATCTTGATCACCCCATCAATGTCCCACTCAACAGTGGTAAAGGTGATGGCGGCAGTCTGGTTGTCCTCATTGGTGGCAGATGCTTCCACTTCAAGCTGACGCACTTCCGTATCGGTTGAATCGGTGTAGATCGTGTCTTTATTAATGCGGTAACGGATGGCTTTGTAACCGAATTTCTCAAACAGGTAATCGCTGAACAGTTTGCCATCTTTAAAGGTAACCTGGTCGGCTATGGTTTTTTTAGCCACTACCCCGTCTTTTACCTCACTGAGACTGATGTTGAATGTGCGTTTGTGAAGCGAATCTTTCTCGCTTTTAAAAGCAAAAAGCAGAAAGAAAAAAATAACCGCTATCGTCACACTTTTTACCGAGATGATCTTGCTGTAGCCCATAGGGTAATAATTTTAATGAATTTTAATTGGTAAAAATAGGAATTAATTGGTTACTTAACCGTTAAATAAACTAACAATCATGCAGCCTCTCGCCGAACGCATCCGCCCCAAAACCCTTGATGAATACATAGGACAGAAACACATCATTGGTCAGGGAAAGGCTTTGCGGGTGGCCATAGAACAAAACCTTCTGCCCTCACTTATTTTCTGGGGACCACCCGGCGTTGGAAAAACCTCGCTGGCGCTGATCATTGCCAACACTTTAAAAAGACCATTCTTTTTACTGAGCGCCATCAACAGCGGCGTAAAAGATATTCGTGAGGTGATTGAAAAAGCAGGAGACAACAATCTGTTTAATCAGAAAAAACCGGTGCTGTTCATTGATGAGATCCACCGTTTCAGCAAGTCGCAGCAAGACTCCTTACTGGGTGCGGTTGAACGCGGTGTGGTGACCCTCATCGGGGCTACTACCGAAAACCCTTCGTTTGAAGTCATTCCCGCTTTGCTCTCGCGCTGCCAGGTTTATGTATTACAGCATCTGGCGGAACAGGAACTGGCCGACCTGCTTCACAATGCGATCAAAAACGATGAAGTGCTTTCAAAACGCGCCATTCATCTGCTGGAGCACGAAGCCCTCATCAGGGTAAGCGGTGGTGACGCCCGCAAACTGCTAAACGCGCTTGAAATAACGGTGAATAGTCAGGCTTCAGATCCTGTAAACATCACAAACGAACTGGTGCTGGGGGTGATTCAGCAAAACCTGGCCCTGTATGATAAAAACGGAGAACAGCATTACGATGTAATTTCCGCATTTATCAAATCGATCCGTGGCAGCGATCCCAATGCCGCTTTGTATTATCTGGCGCGGATGCTCAACGGAGGTGAAGATCCTTTGTTCATTGCCAGGCGGCTGCTTATTCTTGCCAGCGAAGACATTGGCAATGCCAATCCCAACGCCTTATTGCTCGCCAATAATTGTTTTTCGGCTGTGAATGTAATTGGCATGCCCGAAGGCCGCATCATTCTGGGTCAGTGTGTAACGTATCTTGCCTGCAGCGCCAAAAGCAATGCGAGTTACATGGGCATCAACTCGGCCATCGAAGCCGCGCACAAAAGCGGTAATCTGCCGGTACCACTGCATTTACGCAATGCTCCCACTAAACTCATGAAAAATCTGGATTACGGAAAAGATTACCAGTACGCGCATTCGTTTGAAAATAATTTTGCCGAACAGGAATTTCTCCCTGAAGAATTAAGCGGAACAAAATTTTATGATCCGGGCAACAACGCCCGCGAACAGGAACAAAGGCAGTACCTCAAAAAACTCTGGAAAGAAAAATACGGTTATTGAAGCCGGACATCCAAAGGATCAAAAGCAGATCTCAAAAAAGATGGTGAATGAAGAAAGTAAAAATTACCACTCTTCGTCTTTGTTTTCCACAATGCCTGCCGACATGCCGTCTTTAAGATCGCTTACAATGGTTGCTGCGTTATGAAGCGCCTGACCTTTCAGTTTTTTCCACACCACGTCGGTCATAACCATGCTGCCGCATTCGGGCACTTTGTTATCGATGCTGCCGGCCGAAGCGCGACCGCTTTTGCTCTGGTGGCGGATATCTGAAACAATGTAGCGGTATTTACTGTCCTTGCATTCGATCACTACTTTCATGGTGATCTTGCCGGTGTAATCCACCTCGGGATTTAACTCTTTAGGTTTTACGGGAAAACTGGCCGTGCATTCAGCCTTGTTACTGGTGGTGGCACCGCTTGATTTATTATATCCGCGTGCTTCGGTTTTGATCCAGCTCACGGCGCGTTTTAAAAGTTCGGATGCCGGCAGTGAATCTGTCGTTACCACTTCCGTTAAACGGGTGTCGGTTTTTTTCTCAGCGAATTCTTCTTCCTCTTTAGGCGCGGCACCGTTTTGGGCAATACCGGACAAGTTCAGCATTAAGAGACATAGTACAAAGGAAACGTGGGTTAGTTTTTTTGTCATATCTGCAAGCCAATGATTTATCGATTGGAACGTAAAAATACGATTTTTTAATACATCGCAGGGTACTTTGCCGGGTCCGATTCGTGCATCAACGCATACAGGGCGTCAAACACATCGTCGGCGCTCGGTTTGCTGAAATAATCGCCATCGCTGCCGTAGGCAGGACGGTGCTCCCGCGCGGTAATCGTCAGCGGTTTGGCATCCAGGTAACGGTAGGCTTCCTGTTCCTCCAGCACCTTTTGCAGGATATACGCACTTGCGCCACCCGGCACATCTTCGTCGAACACCACAAGCCGGTTCGTTTTTTTAACCGAGTTCACCAGCGATTTGTGAATGTCGAAAGGAATCAAAGTCTGCAGATCGATGAGTTCCACCGAAATGCCTGTTTTTTCGAGCATCTTCAGCGCTTCCTGGGCCACACGCACACTGCTGCCATAGGTAAGCAGTGTAATGTCAGTTCCTTCACTCAGCACTTCGGGGATCCCGAGCGCAATTTTATATTCTCCGAAGTTGGAAGGTTGTTTTTCTTTTAAGCGGTAACCGTTCAGGGGTTCGATCACCAGCGCTGGTTCATCGGCCTCAAGCAAGGTGTTATAAAAACCGGAAGCAATGGTCATGTTACGCGGCACACAAACGTTGATCCCCCTGCACGCGTGTACGATCACGCCCATGGGAGAACCGCTGTGCCATACACCTTCAAGTCTGTGCCCGCGGGTGCGGATGATCACCGGGGCTTTCTGACGGCCCTTGGTGCGCCACTGAACAGTAGCCAGGTCATCACTCATCAGCTGAAGCGCGTATAAAAGATAATCGAGGTACTGGATCTCGGCAATGGGCCTTAATCCACGCATGGCCAGACCAATGGCCTGTCCCATGATGGTGGCTTCGCGGATGCCGGTGTCAAACACACGGTGTTCCCCGTATTTGGCCTGTAAACCTTCCAATCCCTGGTTCACCCCGCCTATTTTACCCGAGTCTTCACCAAAGATCATCACCTCAGGATATTTACTCAGGATGGCGTCAAAATTTTCTCTTAACACCTCGCGGCCATCACATAATTTTTCGTCGTTATAAACAACAGCTTCCGTGGATACATTCAGCACCCTTTGTTCTGACTGGGAATACAGATGTGACCCGTAACGCTCTTTATTGATTTCGTGCTGGTCGCGCAGCCAGTTAACAAGTTGGGTACGCGCCGGTGATTCTACTCCGCCAGTAGCTCGTAACACTGTTTTTACCGCGCTGTGAATGTCTCTGCGCAAAGGTTCTTTGATACCCTGCAGTTGTTTGATGGCCAGTAAAGATTCTTCATCGCCCATTTCCTGAAACCAGGCACACACGTCCTGAATTTCCTCTTTGATAGGAGCAAGGTAATCGTCCCACGCGCTTTTTTTGGCTGCTTTAAC
>CAZFCR010000271.1:4407-5205 GCA_964517305.1 uncultured Akkermansia sp. | reverse complement strand
TAAATTCACGGCAAAGATCAAATCCATTGATATCCGGCAACATCACATCCAGCAGCACAAGATCAAAACGCTGCGGTTGTTGTGTGAAGATCTTTAAGGCCTCGCTGCCACTTTTGGCAAGCATCACCTCATAATTTTCAAGTTTCAGGTTAAGGGAAATGGTGTTTCCCAGGGTTTCTTCATCTTCAACTATCAGAATTTGCGCTAAGGCCGGCATAAAAAAATCTTTGTAAATATATTCATTTTAAATTTTCATGCGCTGGCCTGTAGTTTGATGCACCACCGGTATGAAACAACTGGTATATATTTTCTTAGTGGTGGTTCTGGCCGCCTGTAACAAACAAAAGGACATCGGACCCGGAAGCACCGCGGCCGAGCCGGGAGATTTTTTAAGCGCCGACAATTACCGGTCGATGCAGATACAGGTGGTATTTGAAAAAGGTTTTGCGCCGGAAAATGAAACCCTGGAACAGCTCCGCCAGTTTTTGGTTAAACATCTCAACAAACCCGACGGCATTGAAATCATCAGCACCGAAATACCTCTGCAGAATTCAGGTGTTTATTCAGTAGAGAAAATCAGGGAGATAGAAACAAAGTACCGAAGCGTTTTCAGAAAAGGAACACAGGTTTCTGCCTTTGTATTTTTTGCGGGTGGCGATTATCAGAATAATCAGGGAGATGCCAAAGTACTTGGCATTGCGTATGGTGAAAGTTCGATGTGTGTGTTCGAAAAAACAGTGGAAGAGTTCAGTGGCGGCTTGACGCAGCCTTCTCAAAAAACGGTAGAAAGTTCCGTGC
>CAZFCR010000271.1:0-4397 GCA_964517305.1 uncultured Akkermansia sp. | reverse complement strand
TTCGCACCTTCGATGCGGCCATCCTGCGGATCGAGACCGACGACGGCATCGTCGGCTGGGGCGAGGGCAAGAATGCCGCTGGCAGCGCGGGGAACTATGCAGCACTCGTCCACCTGCTGAACCATGAATTCGGGCACGTGCTGGGATTGGTCAACAACGGCACAAAACCTGTGAGTGAGCATCAGGATGCGGCGCACGGCCGACACTGCGACGATAAAAATTGTTTGATGTATTACGCCACTGAAACATCGGACCTGATCAGCAATCTGATCGGTGAGAACGTGCCCGGACTTGATGACAATTGCATCAATGACCTTAAGAGCGCCGGTGGAAAATAGTTTAGCGGAGCTTTTTTACAAAATCAGGACAACAGTAACTCACCAGTTCTACTTTCGGATCGCTTCCTTTTACGGCAAATACACGTAATTTGTTGGCGCTGCTCGGATGTTTACGGCACCGGCGTTTGCCGATCAGTTTTTTTAAATGGTGGTAAGAATGTTCTGCGATAGCGTTCGCTGAAGAGATGGCCGTTGATTCGGCTCCTGTGGCACCATCGGCTGGCAGTAATTTTAACTCGAATCTGATCATAGCTATTGGGAGATTATAATATAAATATAATTAAAATTTCCACAAATGTCAATAGCCGCCCGAAATGGTCCATGCCGCGTAAAATAATTAACTTGGGCCTTGTTATGAATAAGATCAAATTATCCCTGCTTTTTTTCAGCATTTATTTTTTCAGCAGCTGTGCTAAAGAAGGCTGCACCAACAGGCTGGCCCTTAATTACGATGTCAATGCCAAAAAGGAAAACAACAGTTGTCTTTATGAGGGCAGTATGGTGTTTTGGTTAAGTGAGGCGAGCGGTATGGATTTGAGAAGCAGGGGCATTATCGAGCTCAGACTTTTTATCAATGGGATGAATATCGGGACACTGAATACATGGATGCGCAAAACCAGTGTTCCGGCGTGTGGCGAAAGTGGCACAGTAACGTTCGAAAAAGAACTGGGGACAGAGTTGCAGAACAATCTGAATTTTGTGGCTTTTGACCAGGACGGTGAGAAGGTATATGAGTCGATAATTGTACTCAAAGGCGGCACCTGTAGTCAACAGGAACTAGGTCGTTAAACCATTTTATTATTAGTCAAATGCTTATTAATAGTTAAACAATGCAATGTATATACGTGTTACATAATAAACATTATGTTAAATAGAAATATTAAAAGGAAAAGTATCTCAGTGGATACTTTTTGGATTCAAATTAGAATGATTTTTTAGAACTCTGCTCTACCTTGCTGTATGCAGGACATCTTTCGTGGCTCTTGCATGAACCCAAAGAAATTGCTACTACAAAAACAGCAATTACGAGTGATAGGATTTTTTTCATAAGTGTGATATAATTGAGTAAAGATAACTAATTACTTTTATACAAAAAACATACCAGCAGGTAATTCCAACACATCTTAATAACAAACAAACGTTAATGATTTCAGAACAGATTCCCGCCGACTGGTTTTCAGTACTGAGCCCCGAAATAAAAAAGCCATATTTTGTAGAGCTCAGCGAGAAAATTGATATCGCTTATCTGTCTAAAGAGGTTTTTCCGCCAAAGAAAGATTTATTTAAGGCCTTACAACTTTGTCCGTTTGAATCTGTAAAAGTAGTGATCATTGGTCAGGACCCCTATCACGGTTTCGGGCAGGCTCACGGCTTGTGTTTTTCGGTAAACGCCGGACAAAAATTACCACCCAGTCTCAAAAACATTTTTAAAGAATTGTCGACCGATCTCCCCGGTTTTATTATTCCATCATCGGGTAATCTGGAAGCCTGGGCGCATCAGGGTGTATTGCTGCTTAATTCCATCATGACCGTGGAAGCCGGTTTTCCAGGCAGTCACAAACAACTTGGCTGGGAACAGTTTACCAATGCCATGATCCGCCTCATCAGTGATAAAAAAGACAATGTTGTGTTTTTATTGTGGGGGATTTACGCGGCTGCCAAAAGCGAGCTGGTAGATCAAACGAGACATCTGGTACTGAAAGCAGCGCACCCGTCTCCCCTTGCGCGTGGTGCTTTTTTTGGCTGCAGGCATTTTAGTCAGGCTAATAAGTTTCTGGCTGAGAAAGGTTTAAAGCCTGTTAATTGGAACTTAGTTTCAGGTTAAACTTTTCGGTTCGTTTATTTTTACCGTTTTCGTCGTAAAAAGTCCAGGTGCCTGTTTTCTCAACAGTTTCCGAATTCATCAACACAACAGTACCTTCTTCGCGTAACTGACCATTTTCGTAATACTTCTTCATCTGGTACTTATTGTTTTTAGCGTCGGTTAGTTTTAATTCTGATTCGGGGGCTCCCTGCGCAAACCAGGTTTTTGTATAAACCGGCCGGTTACCATCATTTTCAAACTCTTCAATTTTTTTTGATGCGCCATTTTCAAAAAACTCTTTGGTTTTTTTCACGAGCCCGTTGTAATAGGTAATGTGTTTTGCCGTTTTACCACTGTTGTGAAAAATTTCAAGCGTGCTGTTCAGCGGATCGGGCTGCAGAAAACTCCGTTCGCAGTTCCCGTTTTCGTAATAATTTTTAAAAACCAGCAATTTTCCGTCCTGGTAAAATCCCCGGTGAAGCAGTTTTCCATTAGCATAAAACTGTTCCTGCCAGCCCTGAACGTTGTATCCGTCAGGCGTGTATTTAATGGAATCGCCTTCAAATGTAGAACAGAGCCGGTCAAAAATAACAATGCCCTTTCCTCCCTGAAGCAACTCGGCTTCTGTGTATTTTCTTATCTCCGGCACCTGATCAGAAAAACGCTGGGCCTGGATCTGCTTAAAGTAAAGGTTTAAGCAAACTATTAAAAAGATCGAATGTCTTGTTTTCATGTTTTTGTTTTGAGCCTCATTTTGATATGCGGGATGCCGTCCTCATCATAACCTTCTCCCTCAGATTCAAATCCAAGTCCGGTATAAAATTTTTCAAGATAACGTTGCGCTGAAATCACAATATCCTGATTCTGATATAATTCCCTCGTTTGATGAATGCTTTGCTTCATCAGTTCCCTGCCCAGGTTTTTACCGCGTTCCGAAGGTTTTACCACTACCCTGCCGACAGAAGGTTCTTTGTAGGAAAGGCCTGGTGGCAATATCCGGCAATAACCCATGAGTTTCCCGCTATCAAGCAATAAGAGGTGATGCGCTTCAAGGTCTTTATCATCAATATCAGGATAAACGCAGTTTTGTTCGACAACAAAAACATCACTTCTTAAACGAAAACACGCGAGTAGTTCGCGACTGCTTAAGTCATTGATAGTCGCACATTTAAACTCCATTACTTAATATTGTCCTACACTTAACATTACCAGCGTGCAGCCGATCACACACTCTATTCCCTGTTTTTCGGCAGCTGCTTCAAGAACCGGGTTTTCCGTTCCGGGGTTAAAGATAATGCGTTTGGGTTTTAATCCAAGGATGTAAGGGATCCAGGTCTCCTGGTTTTTGGGACCGACATAAAGTGTAACCGTATCAATATCTGTTAATTGAGGCTTGTCAGTTAAAATAACTTCGTTGCCTATTTCGCCTTTGTGGATGCCCACCGGAAAAACAGGATGTCCGTATTTTTTTAAACTCAGCGTAGCCCGATAAGCATACCTGTCGGGATTTGGCGAAGCGCCTATGACTGCAGTGCGTTTACTCATTGTTCTGTATAGTTCAGGTCTTTATGAAATGTTTCTTTGAGGTTCATCCAGGCCAGTGCGGCTAATATTGCAACAATAATGCCAACTGCAATGGCCGCACCCTGTGAATCGCTTCTGCCATTCTCGCCCGGCAAAACAGATTCAAAAAAGCGGAATGAAAAAGTAAGAAAGATCACCGCGCCTCTTACAAAGTTAGGTGCCGTAGTTGTGGCTGTTGAACGGATGTTGGTTCCGAAAAGTTCAGCCGCTGTGCTCATAAAAACCGCCCAGTAGCCGGTGGCAAATCCAATCACGGTGATGATCAGGTAATAATAAAGTTCTGAAATAATGGCAACCTTAAAATAAAGGAAAACCGAGAGGAAGGTCATGATCATAAATACGGCAAGCGCTTTTTTCCGGCTTTTGAGCCACTGGCTTAAAGCACCGCTGGCCAGATCGCCTATGGTGATCCCTAGATAGGCATACATGATGGATTTCCCGGCATCGGGTTTAAAGGCCGTGATGTTCATAGAAAAAAAGATCTCAGGTGCGAAGGTGATCAGAATGCCCATCACATACCAGACCGGCACAGCTATCATGATCACGCTCAGGTATTGAAAAGCCCTGTGCCTGTTGCTGAAAAGGTCGAAAAAATTACCCCGTTTTACATCGCTCTTTCTGGCATTTTCAAACATGCCGGATTCAAAAATGCCTATCCTTAACAACAATAA
>CAZFCR010000270.1:0-5207 GCA_964517305.1 uncultured Akkermansia sp. | reverse complement strand
TACCAAGCGGTCGGCTAATTAATACCGGATAGACTTGTTTGCTTTGCTCATGGACGATGAGCCCGACCGTAGTCATGGCACCATGGCCGCTGAGCCTGAAGCACAATTCATCCGCGAATTGTTGTCGTAATGGATGTCTCGGGAAAAGTAAGCCATTTTATTGCCATCGAAAGAGATGTGACAGATCGGAAAAATAAGGAACAGCAGCAATTGTTGCTCGCTTCAGTCAGCAAGATTTTTAATGAAGATCTGAGTTTTCATGGCTCACTTAAAAAGGTGCTCAAAACAGTTGCAGAAACCGGTAACTATTCGCTGGCTGAATGCTGGCTGGCGGATGCCGATAAACAGTTCATGAATCTCGCATCGTGGTTCACTGCGGATGAGCAGGTAAAAGAATTTTACAGTCACACCGAATATTTCAGGAAAGTATCGCGGGGCGAAGGACTTCCGGGCAAGGTTTGGCAAAGTGGCGAGGTATTGCACTGGAGCGCGGGTGTTGATGACGGTATCTTTGTCAGGGCGAAGCCAGCTGAAAAGGCAGGCCTGGAAAAAATTTCCGCGGTTCCTCTTTTCTACAATAACGAGGTAATAGGCGTGATGCTCCTCGGTTTTTCAGCCAGGGTAAAAAGCCGTTTTACACTCGCCGGTAATGCCAGTGAGTTTGGTAAATACCTCGGCGTTGAAATTAAAAGGAAACAGATTGAACAGGAACTCGGGCAGATATTTAATGTTGCGCCAGATGTGATCTGTATAGTGGATTTTCAGGGGAATTTCCGGAAGATCAATCCTGCAGCAGAATTTGTGTTCGTGTATCCTGAAACAGATATGTTAAGCAAACCTTATTTTGAGATGGTGTATCCTGCTGATCTTGAAGATACCAGAAAAGGCATCGACCGGCTGCGCACCGAGAAAAACACCGTTTATATTGAAAACCGCAATTACACTGCCGACGGCGAGATCAAATGGCTGGCATGGACGCTCGCAGCGGCACCGGGGGAAGATCTGATTTTCGCGGTGGCAAAAGACATTACGGAACGAAAACACTCCGAAGATCGTTTATCGCAACTCAACAGAGATCTGGTTGATCAGGCGCGTGAGTTGCAGATCTCCAACGCAGAGCTGGAACAGTTTGCTTATGTTGCTTCACACGATCTTCAGGAACCGCTTCGCATGGTATCAAGTTTCCTCACACAACTTGAGAAAAAATACAAGACCGTGCTCGATGATAAGGCAAAACAATACATCTATTATGCCGTTGACGGGGCTAAACGCATGCGCCGCATCATTCTCGACCTGCTCGAATTTTCGCGCGTGGGAAGAACGGAGGATAAAAAAGAACTCGTAGATCTGAACGAAGTGGTTGAAGAAATAAAGGTTTTGCTTCACAAACAGGTGGAGGAAAAAAACGCGCGCATTGAACACACCGTGTTACCATTTGTTTTTGCGCCAAGAAGTCCTGTTTACCAGATTTTTCAAAACCTGATTGAAAACGCATTAAAGTACAACAACGCTGAGCAACCTTTCGTAAACATCAGTGCAACAGAGCGGTCAGGTTCATGGGAGTTAAGTATTGCCGACAATGGCATCGGCATCAGTCACGAGTATTTCGATAAGATCTTTATTATTTTTCAACGACTGCACCACAAGGATGAATACTCGGGCACAGGCATGGGGCTCGCCATCGTAAAAAAACTGGTTGAAAATCTGGGCGGTACTATCTGGCTGGAGTCAGAAGAGGGCAAAGGCAGCACTTTTCATTTTACATTATTAAAGACCCGCGAATACCTGTCAAATGGATGAACAAGGAAGATTAAACGCGCTCAGTACTTACGCGCTGGTAGATACACTGCCCGAGAAGGATTATGATGACATTACCCGGATCGCGGCCATGATCTGCAACACGCCCATTGCTTTGGTAAGTCTGGTGAACGATACCAAACAGTTTTTCAAATCTCATCAGGGCCTCGACGTTTCAGAGACGCCGCGTGAGATAGCGTTTTGTACTCACGCCATCCAAAAGCCTTCGCAACTGATGATGGTTCCCGATGCCCGCAATGATCACCGGTTCATGGACAATCCACTGGTGACCGGGGACCCTCATATTGTGTTTTACGCGGGCATGCCCCTTGTTACGCCCGATGGTTATGCATTGGGAACCTTGTGTGTAATAGATAATAAGCCGCACGCTTTAAACCTTCAGCAACAGGAGGCGCTGCAAAGTCTGAGCAGGCAGGTGATGAACCTGTTTGAACTCAGAAAAAAGAATGCACTTTTGCTCAGATCACAACAACAGCTTCATCAAAAAGCGGTTGAAATGGAGAGTTTTGCCCATGCCGCATCACACGATCTCAGGGAACCGCTGCGCATGGTAAAATCTTTCCTGGGACTTTTAACGCAAAAATACGCGGCCGATCTTACATCTGAAGCCCGGAAATACATTGATTTCGCGGTTGACGGCGCCGACCGCATGGATCTGCTGCTCATTGATCTGCTTGATTTTGCAAGGGCGGGCTCCCTCAACTCAGCCGATGAACTGACCGATCTGAATGAAATTCTGACCGAAGTCAAAAAACTGCTTGCGCTCACGATTACCGAAAAACAAGCGATCATCACATCACAAAGTCTGCCCGTAGTTAAAGCGTCTTCAACTGCCATGCGCCAGTTGCTGCAGAATCTGCTGAGCAACGCGCTTAAATACCAGGCGCCCGGAGTAAAACCGGTGATTAATATTTCCGGCTCTGAAAATCAAACGCACTGGGAATTTAAATTAGAAGATAACGGTATCGGCATCCCGCGTGAAGAATTTAAAACTATATTTACTGTGTTTAAGAGGCTTCACCGAAAAGAAGAGTACCCGGGAACCGGTGTGGGACTGGCCATCTGCAAAAAAATTGTGGAACGGTATGGCGGGGAAATTCGTGTTGAGTCGGAGCCGGGAACCGGAAGTGTTTTTTATTTTACAATTTCAAAAATCATGTAAATATGGAACCCATTCATCTGTTACTCGTGGAAGACAATGAAGGAGACATCCTTCTCACCACTGAAGCTTTTGAAAGTGCCAGGATCGTTAACAAAGTCAGCATTGTAAGAGACGGCAGAGAAGCCATGGATTTTCTCAGCCAGACAGGTAGTTACGCTGATGCCGAATTACCCGACCTGATACTCCTTGATGTGAACCTGCCTAAAAAAAACGGACATGAAGTGCTCCAGTTTATCAAAAGCACTGAAAAAATAAAACAGATCCCGGTGATCATGCTCACCACTTCATCGTCGGAGCGCGACATCAACCTGGCCTATAAAAATTATGTCAACTGTTTTATTACCAAACCTGTTGAAGTGGATGATTTTATGAAGGCGGTGTTGCAGATCGAAGACTTCTGGATCAACATCGTAAAACTGCCTCGGCGTCAGGCATGATGTATGGATAAAGACCGGAAAAAATACAAAATACTGATTGTTGAAGATAACCCCGGCGATTACGCCCTGATTGAAGAGTACCTTCAGGAGCTCATTCAGGCGCCGCAGTTGACCCAGGCTAAAGATTTCCGCAGCGCCGCGGCATTGCTTTCTGAGAACAAATACGACATCATCCTGCTCGATCTTTCTTTACCCGATAAAAGCGGCGAAAATCTTATTTCCGGCATCATGGCCATTAATTGTGATTGCCCTGTGATCATTTTAACCGGATATGCAGACATTAATTTCGGTGTAAAATCACTGTCAATGGGCGCTTCCGATTACCTGCTCAAAGATGAACTGAACGCGTCAACGCTTTACAAAAGCGTGATCTATAACATTGAGCGTAAAAAAACCGTTGCCGACCTCGAGGCCTCTGAAAAAAGATACAGCGATCTTTTTCACCTCAGTCCACAGCCCATGTTTGTGTACGATCCTGATTCGCTCGCTTTTCTTGACGTTAATCAGGCTGCGATCACACATTACGGTTATTCGCGGGAAGAATTTCTGTCAATGACCATTAAACAGATCCGGCCCGTGGAAGATCTTGATAAACTTGACAAGGTGATTGAAAACAGCAGGATCAACAAAAACACCTTTTACCGGGGTACTTTCAGACATCTTAAAAAAAATGGCGAGCTCATTCACGTCGACATTCAACGGAATACGCTTTATTATAAAGGTAAAAGGACACATGTTGTGGTTGTTAACGATATCACTCAGGGTCTTAAATACGTTGAGGCCATTGAGAACCGCAACCGCGAACTCCAGGAAATTGCATGGATGCAATCGCACATGGTGCGTGCTCCGCTCGCGCGCGTTATGGGCCTTATCTCGCTGATCAAAGACAACAGCCTTACGCCCCTTGAAAAGGAACATTCTCTGGTACATATTTTAAAAGCGGCTGAAGAGTTTGATGTGATCATCAAAGACATTGTACGCAAAGCCGAAAAAGTAAACGCGGGCCGTCGTCCTGAGATTTAGATTCTCCACTTCTCGCTCTTTACTTTTCTGATCTGTAACCCCGGATGAGAGTGCTAAAAAGGTTGCGGAAATTATATTATTTAACCTTTCTTCTCAACGACTTTTTTACCCGTTTTAGCATCTTTAAACAGGTGCCCGGCGACACTTTTCAGTATCTTTACATCACACAACCCACATCACTTTTAACCTGCATTTTTTTAAAGCACACACTGGGTTCCCGGGCAGGGAACGCATCTGATGCAGGTCAATGTGTAAACAGACAAAACATGAAAAACCGAATCATAATATTTCTGATGTTGTTGGCTGGTCAGCTTTCAAAGGCGCAGACGGGCCTTGTTGATCCCGGCTTTAACACTGCCGACAGTCTGATATCGGCGTTTATGAACAAATGGAATATTCCTGGCGGCGCTGTGACTATTGCCCGCGAGGGACAATTGATTTACAGCCGTGGTTTTGGTTATACGGATGCCGGGCGCACGCAGCGTGCAACACCCAATACGCTGTTCAGGATCGCAAGTGTATCCAAACCCATCACGGCTCTGGCCATCATGAAACTGGTGCAGGAAGGACGCCTTTCGCTGAACCAGAAAGTGTTCGGCGATCAGCAGATCATCGCTCGCGACTACTATCTGGGAAGAGTTTCAGATCCCCGCGTTTTTGACATATCGGTACAGCATCTGCTGGAACACACCTCCGGCTGGGACCGCGCGTTCCGGGAGCCCGGATTCAGTCACAACGATCCTCCCTTTTTTCCGCTTCACGTAAGC
>CAZFCR010000269.1:0-5255 GCA_964517305.1 uncultured Akkermansia sp. | reverse complement strand
ACAAATTAGACACCCTTTTTATTTCGCCATGCGGCACATGGTGCACCGTGCCATCCTGGTTGCGGAGCGTGGTCATGCGCAGACTGATGTCTTCCACCAGTCCGCTGGTGCCGTCAAAACTCACCACATCACCTATGCGGTACTGATTTTCGAGGATGATAAAAAATCCCGAGATGAGATCGCGGATCAGATACTGTCCTCCAAAACCCACTGCCAGTCCCACGATACCGGCGCCAGCGAGTATAGGACCAATGGGCACACCCACTTCCTGCAACACCATCAGAGAACCTACCAGCAAAATAAGGATACCACTTGCCCAGTTAAAGATGCGGATGAGTGTATCTTCGCGTTTGCGTTCAGCCTCTGCAGAGAGAAAACGATTGGCTATCACCACCCTCCGCACTATTTTTTCAATGTAACGACAGGCAATCCGGTTAAGGATCAGCGCCAGCACCACTATCAGCACAATACGCAATCCATGCAGGATGATCCAGCCCGACAAAAGTGCATAATACTCAGACAACTTTTCGCTCATGTGCAATGATTAAATGTTAGCGTTTTTGTCGCCGTTTTCAGGTTGGTCTTTCTTTTTAACCTTTTTGGGTTTGCCGCCTTTTTCGCGACCCGACAGATCGTAATAACGTTTTAACCTGTCGTTCTTTGTTATTTTGATCACGCCGTCGATATCCCATTCAAGTGTGTTGAATTCCAGGAAAACAGTTTGATTATTTAAGTCCGTTGCCGAAGCTTCCACTTCAAGCAAACGCACCTCTGTATCGGTATGATCGGTGTAGATCGAATCTTTGTTGATCCTGTAACGAATGGCCTTGTAACCAAATTTACTCCTCAGGAAATCGCTGTAGAGTTTACCGTCTTTAAATTTCAGACGGTCCATGATCACTTTTTTAGCAACCACGCCATTTTTTGTTTCAGAAAGACTGATGGTGAATTCGCGGTTGTGAAGCGGATCCTTATCACCTGTGAAACTGAACAAACTGAACAGAAAAATAAGGATGAGCACCTTAGCTGATGAGAGAACTGGATTTTTCATGTGCTTTGCTTTTAAAATGAATAATTACAAAAATAAAAAAATCAGTTTTTTTGAGTGCCCCATTCTCGCCTCATACTGCCAATAAGCGTTAAAATACGCTATTCACAAGGCTTATCAGCCACTTATCCTTCTGAATTACAAAAACACATTCTCTGCAAGCGTACACATTTATCGAAATGGTATATTTGTCGTCTTAATTTTATACAGTGTTTAAATTCATAGGTGCCGCTGTTGGCTATTTTCTTCTCGGCAAAAGTCTTGTCGGAGCTTTTCTCGGTTTTGTCATCGGATCAATGATCGACAATATGAAAGTGGTTAACCTGCGTGGCGGCAAGCGGGAAGATGTTTTTGAATATTACCGCCAGCACGCATCACAATCGCACGAAGATTTTGCAACCATGCTCATGGCGCTTTCTGCCGCGGTAATGAAAGCGGATGGCAAACCTCTGAAGGTAGAACTGGAGTACATTAAATCTTTTTTTGCACGGCAATTCGGTCCGCAATTCACAACAGAACATTTACGCGTTCTCAAACATTTTCTCGAAGGCGGCGACATCCCGCTCGAAAAGATCTGCAACGACATCTCACTCCGTACACAGGTAGAAGTTCGCATTCAGCTCATTCATTATCTTTTTGGTCTTGCAAAAGCAGACGGACACGTAGCTGAAGCGGAAATGCAGACCATTCGGCGCATTGCTTTATTGCTGGAAGTGCCGCAGGCCGACTTCGAAAGCGTAAAGAGTATGTTTTACCGCGAGGTGGACTCTGACTATCATATTCTTGGCATAGAAAAAACAGCCACGGAAGAAGAGATTAAAAAAGCATACAGGAGAATGGCCGTGCGTTACCATCCTGATAAAGTGGCGCAGCTGGGCGAAGAGTACCAGAAAGGCGCGCAGGAAAAATTTCAGAAAGTGCAGGAAGCCTACGAGAACATTAAAAAAACACGCGGCATCCCATGATCAGCGACCTACCGTTCGGGCGTCCATAGCAATTGTAAAAAAACCATCATCTAAATAAATTTTAGGTCGTTAAAATAGCGCCTTTGGTCTCTGCTAAACCTGTTTTAGGTATAAACAATTTCTGCGCCCGGGCGGGTTTGCTTTTCTTTACAATGGTGTAGTTTATAATAAGGGCGCTCAGGCGTCGAAAAAACAGTTAGTCAGACTACTGTTTAAAGGGCGGATTTCTTTTTCCGCCCTTTTTTATTCGAGCAGACTTTTTAAATATTCGTTCGGCAATACGCCAAATCTTTTTCTGAACTTGGAAGCAAAGTGCGCGGGGTGAGCATAACCCACCATTTTGGCCACTTCCTTGATAGGATAATTCTCTTCTGCCATCAACTGGCGGGCTTTGTTTAACCGTGCATCCTGAAGCAGTTTATTGATGGATGTGTTGTAAAGCATCCTGAACCCGGCTTTGAGTTTGTTTTCGTTGGTGCCTGTTATTTGCGCCAGTTCTTTGATGGTTGGCGGATCCGCCAGGTTCTCGAGTAATTTATTACGGGCCTGAACGAGCAATTCAACATCGCGTTTACGAAGATTGGCTCCCTGGTTATTCTGAGGATTCAGCTCTTCCGTGAGTTGCCTGATCTGCATAGAGAGCAACTCCAGCATCTGTGATTCAGCAAACATCCGGGCCGATAAACCTGAATAAGGATGATGCGCTATGTCTTTCAGAATCTGCGCCATTACCAGGTTGTAGTGGTTCTCCCGAAAAAAGAGTTTACTGGCCTGTTTATCTTTTAATACAGAAACCAATTCATCGGGCAGCAGCTCGAGCGTCCTCGAAATTTTATCGAGGTACTGTTTTCTGTCCATAAAAATGACATAAAAACCGGTTTTTTCTCCGCCCGGGATCATCAGTGTTTGCTCACAACCGACAGTGGCCGCAATGGTTGTGCACATGTGTTCCGACAATTGATACTGCAGGCTGTTTTTAATGGTGTGTGACAGTAAATTTTCGGTAGCGAAAATAAACATAAGCGGCGGTGACTCGTTACTTTGATAAGAAAGCGTGAGACTGCTGTTGGGTTTGCAGTTAAACAACAATGTACTGAGCCCATTCTGATAATTATCGCCCCTTACAAAACCCTCGCCATGCGCCGCGGCCAATTGTATATAAAAATCAGGATATCCCGGCTTTATTTCAGCCCGAAAGTGTCTTGAAAATTCTTCAATAGTCTCCCTGATATCGTACGTCTTAAATACAATGCTATTACTCGCCATAAAGGTTTCTTTGTGTGAAGAACCTCTCAAATATAATTGTTAAAAGCGGGATTGACCGTGCGACTTATATCACAATCGAGACTATTACTATCACTAATGGGAATAAATTTTTAGTTGAACGCGATGATCAAATCTGATCGTCTGCCTTCACAATGCCTTCTTCTTTCAACGTAAAAAAACCAGGCTGTACCATTTTGCGTTCAGAGATATATTTCTGATACAATTCTGAATTGCCGGTTCTTCCTGCAATCACTTCATTGTAATTGCCATAGATCCCGATCAGCAATTCAGTCATCTCACGCACGGCAAAAGAGCCGCCGGCAGCGGCGCTCAGGTAATCAACCAGCTGATGCTTTACGCAATATTCAATAAAAAGAGGATTAATGCCCTGGTTCACCTGCATCCGCAGACCGCAAACCTCAGCAATCGGAATATCGAGCACATCATCAAAAAAATAAGCGATCTCGTAAGGTTTTATCTGCTCCTTCTCACACAAAAAATCAAGTGCCTTGCGTTTGTGCGCCACCTTGCTGAATGAATAAGCAAATCCTTCACGGCGACTGAAATAAAAAGCGGTCTCGTTCTTTTCTCCACTGATCACAAGGGTCAACGGCAGTTTACCGAAGTGCATATAATATGCGAAACGGAGCAGGTTAACACCCATGCTGTCAACCTCCGAAAAATTACTTCCACCGCTCGCGCTTTTCTGGCCGTTGTTAAACACACCGTCCCAGTCAAATACAAAAGCTTTGATGCCCATGAGGCGTTTGCGGATCTCTTCCGGTTTGGTAAAAAATCTGCCCCCTGCGTCGGTATATAATTTCTCTGTCTTCTCCATAAAAAAAGCCCTCGCGGGCTTTTATACTTTATTATTTACTGATGTCCTGGATGTCGAGCATGCCGACAGGCTTGCCGTTCTCAGTCACCACAATGGTATCAACATGTGTTTTCTTAAACAATACATTGGCTTCGTTCAGCAACACGCTGCCTTCAATGGTAATAGGCTCGCGGTATTCAAGGTCCGCCAGTTTTTTATTCAGGATGTCGCGTCCTTTTTCCATGATCAGTTTCCTGAGTGAACCGTCGGTGAAAACACCTTTGATGGAACCATCTTTTTTAAGCACGGTTACGGCACCAAAATTGTATTCCGTCATTTTTATAATGGCTTCAGTGATGTTCATGTCTTCGGCCACAACAGGATTCACACCGTTCATGGCTTCTTTTACACGCACCATCATCAGGCGGGTATCCATAATGAACTGGTCGGTACCGAGGGTAGTGAAATTATTTTCGGTAAGTTGTTTTAATACTTTCAGTGGCACCGTGATGGTGTGAACACCAATGTTAATGGCATTGCGCACGTGCTCAGCGTGACGAACCGAAGAGAACATGATCTTGGTATCGTAACCATAATATCTTACAGCATCAACACACTGCTCAACCAGGGCAAGGGCATCATGCCCCTGGTCCTGCAAACGACCTACGAGCGGGCACACATAAGTAGCGCCTGCCTGCATGGCCATGTAAGCCTGCTGAAGTGTATAAACGAGGTGAACATTCACGAGATAACCTTTGTCGCGCAACAATTTACAGGCGCGTACGCCTTCGAGTGACACTGGAATTTTAAAAACTGTTTTTTTAGGATCCAGTCCCAAAGCCAGCTGTCTTTCTGCTTCTTTGAGTACTTCTTCAGCTGAACTTCCCAAGGCTTCTATCTGCAATACAGGAACGATCTTGCTTAGTTTTACAATGGTTCCGTCAATATCGGTAACGCCTTCCTTCTGCATAAAAGTAGGCGTGGTGGTTAAACCGTTTAAAAAACCAAGCTTAAATCCTTCTTCTATTTCTTTTAAGTTGGCTGAATCTAAATATAATTCCATCTGTGTGTTAAATTAAGCCGTAAAGAAACTAAAAAAAAATGAATTAACAGGTATCTCCCGTTAACAAGAAGAGGTTGTCTCAAAAGGGCAGCCTCT
>CAZFCR010000268.1:0-5277 GCA_964517305.1 uncultured Akkermansia sp. | reverse complement strand
CGGAGCACGCAAAATTACAGCGTTTGCATAAACCGATGTTCTGTCCGGCTGACGCCCAAGCCGCTGTTAGCAGTAGTGCGATGTTGTCTCGACGTCCTTAGAGATGATTAAACGTAAACCTTAGAAGTCTGCTTGCTGGGTCGATAACAATTGACACCGTCTCCGCTGGCGATACGTCTTTGGAATAGTATATATTTCCCCCTTTTCCATTTTAGAGTTGGCACTCTAAATTGGAGTTCACAAATTCCGCTGAACCCCCTGTAAATAGGGAAAGAAAATTCCATTTTAAAGTCGTCGCCCATAGTTTACTACTATTCTCGATTGCACCCTACTCACCAAAAAACAAGATGATTTCTGCATATTCCCTTTATTTTTATTTCTCCAGCCTGTATAATTAGATAAACACTAATTATGAGTAGAAATAGACAACCTGACCACCAGCACCAAAAACAACTGGACCTTATTAAACAGTATCAGTCGCTTTTCTTCCAGGCAATTTCTCTGGTTAAAGCAACGGATTTGAAACCAGCCAAGAGAATTAAAGCTCTTCAAGACTTGTTAGATTGCTTTTCTTGTAGGTAATTATCCAATTGTGTTGAAGGTTCAGTAGATGTTTTACCTGCTGACACATCTTTGTTAACTGGTTCTTCCACATTGTATTCATCATCGATGGTTGTTTTGCCCAGACATTTGTCAACCAAGCTTTGGCGATAGCGCTCTAACAGTTCTTCATCATGTTTTGTCATAGCTTTTTTTAAATATATAGTGAGAAATATTTGAAATTCTCATCAGAATAACTTATATTGAAGTATAAGAATTGAAAAAATGGATTATTTGAACGAGAGCGTAAGTTTAAAAGACCTGGAACTTGCTCATGAGGCAGAAAGGCACGGTGATTTTGAAAGTAAGTTTTGGAAAGCACTGCAACCGCACGGAAATGCACAATTTAAATTAAGGAATGGGGACGATGATTACTGTCCGAACGAGAATATTATGGCAGATCGGCTCACGGATAATTTATTCCTTTGCGAAAGCCTCCAATTTGAAAAAGATGGCAAAGATCATCTGTTGATTGCCTTTGACAAAGACTTGATTCACTTTTATTATGTCGAAATTGACAGTAAGGAACCGGGTGAGGTAGTACTGAAGATGGCAGCTGACGAACTGGATGCTGAGTCGGTTTACTTCTACGATATTGATGTCAATGAACTAATACATCACCCTGAGCGATTCAGGGACAAGAAGGCACACAGGGTTAAAGGGATATCCGCCGCAAAAGAAAGAGGATTATTAGATTAAAAAACAAAAAAGATGGATACAGTGAAGTTGAACAGAATTGTCGCAGAGAAAATCGAGTGTGTAATGCAAAACCGCCCTGAGGGATGCTCCACGGAATATTATACTATGTTTGAAGATGAGGGTGAGCTATTCTACCTCACCGATTCAGGCAGGAATTATGGGTACGAAACTATAGAACACCAAGGAATGTACATTTCAAAAATGCCTTTCGATGTGTTCGCAGATGTCATGGGTTCGTGGCAGTATCTTGTAATGAACTCAAAAGCGTACAGAGCAGGAGTGACCGAGCGAGAGATCAAGCGTTATGACTTCGGATGGAACTACCTGGCTCAGCTGTGCGGAAGAAAAGACGTTGGAAATTTTATTCAGGAGCGTACCGCTCGATTACATGCTATATATAAGGAGAAGGTTAGGTACGAAACTGCAACTACGAAAACTAAGTCAGATATCAAATACTGGTACTCCAAAATGAGTGACGGTAGAATTTACCTGATATCCACCGATGATGAGCAATACGGAACTCCAGGTGTTGAACTTTTTCAATATCACTGGGTGTACGTGCAGGAGGTTACCCCAGAGCGCTTTGCACAATTAAAAGCAGACATGACAGAGGAATACAAAGACGAAGAACTGTTACCCTTAGATGTTGAGGAACTGTCTTTTAGTGGCAGTGTATTTACCTCGTCATCTTTTGCTGATGATAATGACGGGCTGCCGTTTTAATATATGAAAGACTGGGAAAAATATGAGGTTCAAATTTTTCAAAAGCTTAGAAATTCTTTTCGAAAAGCGAGTATTACAAAAAATGCAAGGATTCGAGGCACACATACAAGAAAGCTTCGTCAAGTAGATATACTAATAGAAAGTAGGGCCAGTCGGGCAGCAAAAAAGATTGTCGTAGAATGCAAGCTATTTAGTAAGCGGGTTAACGTTAAGGCCGTCGAAGCTTTTATAGGATTTTTGGAAGATATCGGGACAAAACACGGAATTCTGGTAACAGATGTCGGCTACACCGATGGTGCAGTGAGCAGGGTAACGAAGAAAAAAAGTATAAAACTGGATATTGTAAAGTTCAACAATTTGGCTTTTTATTCTTTCGGGCCGGATTTTTGTCCTGACTGCTCCTTAAGTTCTGATTTTCCAAGCCAGGTATCATGGCGAACCATTTTTAAGATTAAGCACAAAAGAAAAAATGTTTACCTGCAGATCGGAGAGTGTGATCGCTGTGGTACTGATCAGTATAAATGTATAGACTGCGGTGCGGTTTTGGATTTTATCGGAGAGGAAAGTTCATGCGAATGCGGATATTTTTATCATCGCGAGTATGTAAACATTGGAAATGGAATGACAGAGCCAGAACTTACCATCACCTACAAAGAATAAAGGGGGCCAAATCTGGTCCCCTTTATAATTCTGGAAAACGGCTTAAGAAGGGCATTAATCCAGGAAACCACTCGCTATCCCCACCATCAGTCGTTATCCTTGTCGGCGACATACTTGTGGTAGCTACATAAACCATCATTGTCCAGTAGTACTTCGTTCAATGGAATTGAACAGCCGCATATTAAACATTCTTGTCCTGCGTGACGTTCCACGATCTTCTGTAGCACGTATCCCTGTTTCTCAGATAGTCCTTCAGTACCTTCAGCATCAACTTTGGCGACAATACCAGCTTCGACCGAGTTAACAAAGGCTTCTTGTTGCTGGAGTTGCTCGATGAATTCGTCAAATACCAGTATTTCATAGTTTCCGTCCCTACTTGCGAAATGCCGATCACGGTCACTGTAAATAGGATAGTTTGTAGTAGCGCTATTTCTCATAAGATTTTTAACCTGGTTTTTAATTCGTGACAGGTTATCCTTAATATAAGGCAGAAACGCTTTTTTTGGTTGTTAAAAAGGCTTAAACAATAAATACCGTGTACAGGGCATACTGGTCGCCCGTGGCTACTTATTGAACTTCGGGTCTATCTCATCATAGAAGTGCGAACAAATTCCCGATTTATTTATTATTTCGAGCACTTTCATCATGTTATTATGATGCTTGTGGTCGTGTTCGCTGTCGTGCTTATGTTCGTCGTGTGAAGTATTCATTAGAGGGTCAGTGGATAAAATCTTTCTTAACGAGGGTGGTGTCTGATGATGCGGCATCTCTCCCAACCAGGTGCCCTTCCAATTAATATCTCCGTTAATATTGTTTGCTTTTTTCCAATCCTCTATTCTATCGTCCACCCACCCGTGTAATTTCCAGAATTTTGGGTGAACATGACTCGAATACGTGTCACCGAGCCAATTGTAGTTCGGGTCATCCCATCTTTTGTCAATATCAGTAGAAAAAGTTCCTGGGTCTGGCCTTGTTAGCGGCACTTCAGAGCAGAATCGCATATGCAACCAATTATGAATTGAAAATTCCAACCGAGCACCCAATTCTCCTAAGGTTATTGTCTTCAAATATTCAGGATTCTTAAACTTATCTTCGAGAGGTTTAATTTCGTTATGATAGAATTCATCAGACTTAACCCTTTTGAGATAATCATTTAAGCCAGCATCGCCAGTATCCCAAGCTGGAGGTACAGGATATTTTGTATCCCCAGGTCCAGGAATAGATTGCCACCCATTAATTGAGAGATAGTGATCATTATTAATTTCTTTCAGCCGTTTGTTTACATTGGCAATCATTACCCTGTGCATGTAAAGAAAATCTTCACCAGAATCGTTCGTAACATCAACTTGTCTCGGATTGGCATCTTTTACATACGCTTTTCGAGGTGGCTCCCAGCCCAGGTCTTTAATAGCTTTCCGATCTGCATCGGAATATGCCCACCAACTGTTCCTAACCTGATGCCATAGGTAATGATGAATTCTATGTTCATGCGAGGCCATCATTTTCACGATTTCGGATGGTATTCCTTGACTATATTGCTTATAAAGCAATTCTACATCACCGCGAAGGCCAATTAGAAAACAGGAGACTTGCAAATGATACCTCTTTTCATGGCCCTCTTCATCGTATTTTTTTCTTTCAAGTGAATTAATAGTGTTGGCCAATTCGGTAGCGAAGATTTTGTGCTGTTCGAACTCGTCTTGATGTGGAAAATCTGCTTTTAATAGTTTTGAATATGCACCACAATCCCGGTGCTCAACAATATATACATCCTGAATTTGGTGAAGCTTCACTGCTAAATCGACATGATCTTCCATCGACTTATTCCAACTCTCATGGTAATTCTCGTATAATTTTAGATATTTTTTCTGCTTTTTACTGCAGAAGAGCGAGGCTCCTGCAAGTACAAACTGATCATATCTGTTTTGTAAATTATCAGAGTTAAGAAAATCAAGCAAGTTATCGGTCAAACGCAAATCAATGCAGCCGAGCACTAAAATGTTTTTCTTTGGAAGATCGTAGTCAGTTGGATAGGTTGGGTGTGTTCTCATGGGTTTACTTGTTTAAGTAAACCTAATGAAAAAAATAAGCTTGTCAAAGTCGCCTCTGTTCGCTTAAGCCCTCAATGTATTGTGTCTTTGATTTCATGTGGAAGCTTTAGTAAGTGGTGGATTACATTATGGCTTCCTTGACCCTCAACCCAGGTGACAATTAAAATAAGATATAATAGTATTGCAAGCGCAATTGCTGAAACTACATGAATTAATATGTGATGGCCAAATTTGCGAACGGGATTTTTCTTTTCATGCTTTTCTAAAGCCGCAATTAACACTTCACCTTGATTTTCAATGTAGAAATTCTCTATCGTTTTCTTTTCAGCGTCAAGGAGGTTGTTGCAAAACGACGATAGCAGCCGTTCAGCATCATTTCGATAACGTGCTATATGCGTATCAGTTGAAGTAATTTCGTGGTATCTTCTTAACTCGTCTTCAGGTGGGTCCTGTTGATTGTTGTCCGTTTTATATTTCGTAATCCAGGCAATTTTATCTTTTTTATAAAGAGAGGATGCATATTTTATATCATCCTCTCCAATAC
>CAZFCR010000267.1:0-5314 GCA_964517305.1 uncultured Akkermansia sp. | reverse complement strand
CTGCCCGCGTCATCTACCTTCACCGCCACCATGGGTCTGCCATGTGAAGGCGCGTGTTTTAAATAGGTTTGAAAAAAGCCTACCTGTGCACGCCCTGCAAGTTCGCGCATTTTTTCTATTGCTGCGTTATCGATAAGGTTGACCTTGTCCATGTTTATTAAGAACCCTGCATTTCTGTAGTCATGTTTTGAGTTTGTTATTATTTTGTCAGTTTGACCGTACTTGTAGAATATTATACCCGCGTTACAGACCGGCGCAAACAATAAATGCAGCGGTACAAGCCATCATGCCCTCAAACAAAGTGAATAATCAGATCGCTAATCTTCCCTCGCACCATCATGATCGTTGATGTTATGACGGAGGTTGCCCGAACCATGCTGCGCGGAATCATTTTTAGGGTCATTGATCTTTTCCATTTTTTCAGTCGTGTCGTAGGTCGGATAGTTTTCCGTTTCATTTTTATCGTCACGCGCGCCGCAGGCACACAGCGCCAGAACCAAGCCTGATAGTATAAACGTTTTTTTCATTTTTTTATTTAATTGAAGCAATCCGGGTGCCAGCCCCGGATAAACACCAACATCAAGGCGCTGGTATTGTATTTGCACTTTTATTTTATCTAAACGATAAGATTATGCCGATTGATCCACCGAAAAAAACGCCAGACAATACTGATGGCAGGGAAGAAGAAAATAAAAAGCCTGAAGCAAAGAATGATGGCGAACCCGATCACCTTGATGAACTGGAACCCACCGAATATTTTGATGAAGACTTTGACGAAGCTCTCGAAGACGAGGAGTTTGATGAGGATTTTGGAGAAGAGCGGGATAAAGACCCGAACTGAGCCGGCCGTAAGATCTATTTTTTGATTTTTTTCTTTGCCGGAACTTTGGTTTCTGATCTTTTTAACGCTTTGGTGATGCAATGCACCGAGCCCCAGTTCATGGCCAGATCTTCCACGCCGTCGATCCTGTAAACTGTAAATCCTTCCCTCTCCCATATTTTTTCGGCTGCTTCATCCAGCAACCGGTATTTTGGCTCTTCGCCGTGATAACGTGTGATGAAGGGTTCATTCAGGAATTGTTTTACACTGGCCGTATACGAAGGCATAAATACATGGCGCGAAGGGTTTTTTTCCGATCCATAATTTTCAACCAGCACATTGTTATACGACAGGTAATAATGCCTGGGGGTTTCCATTTCTTTCGACTGGAATAAAGTGGGCAGCAGGGGCAGTCGTTTTACGCGGAAATATTGTTTTAACTGGCGGGCTGTTTCGTCAAAATAAGCATCGTGATCAGAATCAGGCGACGGCTCTTTCATGATCTGCCTTGCGAGTTTGGGACTGCCAACAAACACAAGTTCTTTACCCGAAGCATTGCGAAGACCCGTAGGACTGATGTACATGTCGACATGGAAAATGGGTTGGAAAATTCCTCCACCCAGACTTTGCCTGTGGTTTTTGGGGATGATGTCGCCTGTACCCACCACGATCAGATCGCGGTCAAAAAAACGACAAAACTCTTTGATCACTTTTTTCTCGGTTTCCATAAACATGCGGCCAAGATTTTCCATGATGTAATCTTTTCCAACAATGGCGTAGTCTCCGGCCTGGATGATATTTCCTCCCTGGAAATAAAGATGCGATTGGATCACTTTAACATTGGCCTGGATCGCGAGATCATCGGCCACGCTCATGTCATGGTCTCTCGTAAAACAAACACTTTCGCCAAGAATGATTTTTTCACTCCCGTTGCGCAGGCTCACGTAAGCATCCTGGGCCCAGATAGAATAATTGAATACCGAGATGCTGAGTGTGTAGGACGAGGAAGGGATGTTCAGTTTCCGGAACCAGCGTTTCACTGTTTTTGTCTGGCTGGCGTGACAATGAATCACGTATTTTCTTTTGTGTTTGGAAAGATGCGTAAGCAGTCTGAGCAGGTGGTGCTCAAGAGCCGGATCAACCGGTATGTCAGGATTTTTCTGATCGTAGTAGGGTGGCAGCGTGAGAAGAATCACCTCAATCTTTCCGTTCGCATCTGAAATGAGCCTGGTTTTGGATGGCGCGAGCAGCCTTTTGTACAACCGCGCGTATTCTTTTTTTGGAAAGGAGGCAAAATAATTCTCGGCTCTTTTTTTGTCCTCCAGTTTCCATTGGATCTCCTCATCGCTGAGATGAACAAGGTGAGCTGATTCGCGCAGCGGTTTATAGCTCAGGGTCGACATGCCGCGGGCGCATTAACGGTGATCGTGCAAATGGATCGTATCCTTGTCAATATTGCCGGGATGATTGGATGAATCAACACCTGAACGTGTCTGGCTGCCCGGATTTTCGGCCGGTGTATTGGCGTGCCCCCGTTCTTTGTAGCCGCAGTTCTGCAGACTCAGTATAAAGAGCAAAGCTCCGGTCAAAACAAAATCAGTGAGTTTGGCTTTCATGGTTTTTTTCTTTAGTAACATGCTTAAAAGGGAAGAAGAGTTAAACTCTTCTTCCGCTTATGATGCGAAGTAACACGGCGATTACAGCGATTACCAGCAGGATGTGGATCAATCCACCAGCATTGTAACCAATAAATCCAATTAACCATCCGATGATCAGGATTACCGCAATGACATAAAGTATGTTTCCCATAATTATTGTTTTTTGATATTTGAATTGGAATATTCATGCCTTGTTGTTGTTCGCAGGATTACACGACCTTTGGCGTCAGAATTCCCCAACAATTTTCAGAATTCCGTAAAAGGTGAGTAATAAACACCCCAAAACATCAGGTGTTTAACAACAAACGATAATTATTTAATTTTGAACACCTATGCTCACATTTGATAAACTCCGTAAAATCGAGAACCTGCACATTTTGTTATGGCTCATCAAAGACTGTTGCTGGATGATGGAATGGCGGCTTCCCGGAATCATCATGATTGCGCCCACTTTTTTCCTGGCTTTGTACATGGTTGTTAAAACATTCAGCCACAGTGAGTTTCTTGTGAACCTGGCCGTGTTTTTCTGGATCAGCGCCAACAGTTACTGGATGATCGTTGAATTTTATTTTAACGACGCGCACAAACACCTTGCAATGATTCCTTTTGTGTGTGGACTTTTCTGCGTGAGCCTCTATTATTTTAAAACCATCCGCGCCCGCAGTTCAACGCCTTAAAGCTTAAAAAAACCCGCCTTATTTCGTAAATTTGCCATCCAATTATAAATATGACTGAAGTTAAGCCTTACGAGACAAAAAACAAGGTTCGCATTGTAACCGCCGCCGCTCTGTTCGACGGGCACGATGCAGCTATCAACATCATGCGCCGGGTGCTGCAAAGCTCAGGTGCCGAGATCATCCACCTTGGTCACGACCGCAGTGTGCAGGAAATTGTGAATTGCGCCATACAGGAAGACGCCAATGCCATCGCCATTACCAGCTATCAGGGCGGGCACAACGAATATTTTAAATACATGTTCGATCTTCTGAAAGAAAAAGGTTGTGGTCATATTAAAATTTTTGGCGGAGGCGGTGGAACCATCCTGCCTTCAGAGATCGAAGACCTGCACAAGTACGGCATTGCGCGGATCTATCATCCTGATGATGGCCGTGCAATGGGTTTGCAGGGCATGATCAACGATGTGCTTCAAAAAAGCGATTTCCCAACCGGTAATAAACTGAACGGAGAGGTAAAACAAATTAAATCAAAAGACGATAAAAGCATCGCAAAACTGATTTCAGCCGCTGAAAACTTTCATGATGAAAGTAAAGCAGTACTGGACCAGGTGCGTGAACAGGCTAAATCTTCCAAAACACCGGTGATAGGCATTACAGGTACAGGCGGTGCCGGAAAATCATCGCTCGTTGATGAACTGGTAAGGAGATTTCTGCTTGATTTTCCTGATAAAAAAATAGGCATCGTTTCTGTTGATCCAAGTAAAAGAAAAACAGGCGGGGCCCTCCTTGGTGACCGTATCAGGATGAACTCCATCCGCAACGAAAGAGTGTACATGCGTTCTCTGGCTACCAGGCAGAGTAACCTCGCGCTTTCTAAGTACGTGAAGGATGCGGTTGATATTCTTAAAGCGGCTGAATTTGATCTCATTGTTCTTGAAACTGCCGGCATAGGGCAAAGTGACACCGAGATCATTGAACACAGCAGCATGAGCCTGTACGTGATGACACCTGAATTTGGTGCCGCCACACAGCTCGAAAAAATAGACATGCTGGAGTTTGCGGATATTGTTGCCATAAATAAATTCGATAAACGCGGCGCACTGGATGCCCTGCGAGATGTAAAAAAACAATACAAACGCAATCACAACCTCTGGGATATCAAGGACGAAGACATTCCCGTTTACGGCACCATCGCTTCTCAGTTCAACGATCCGGGCACCAATACGCTTTACAAGGCTTTGATGGACAAACTCGTGGAAAAAACAGGCGCGCCTCTTAAATCGGGTTTTAAGATCACCGATGAGATGAGCGAAAAAATTTATATTATTCCGCCATCGCGCACACGTTACCTGAGCGAGATCTCAGAACAATCACGTAGCTATGATAAATGGGTGGATGCGCAGAGCCAGATGGCCGATCACATCCACAGCGTTAAAAAAACCATCGAGGGATTAAAAACATCAAAGGTGGAAGACCGCGACCGGGTGATCAAAACACTGGAAGAAGAACTGCAGCGTCTGAGTCTCGATCTGGATCCCCGTAATTTTAAAACACTTGAGGGCTGGGAGGCAAAGAAGAAAAAATACACCGACGAGTTTTATACGTTTAAGGTCCGCGATAAAGAGATCAAAATAAAAACACACTACGAAAGTTTATCACACACCCAGGTGCCAAAAGTGGCAGTGCCACGCTACAGTGGCTGGGGCGATATTCTGAAATGGAGTCTGCGCGAGAATTTTCCGGGCGAATTTCCTTATACTGCAGGTATCTATCCCTTTAAACGCGAGGGTGAAGATCCAACCCGCATGTTTGCAGGTGAGGGCGGACCTGAACGCACCAACAAACGTTTTCATTATGTGAGCCTTGGCATGCCGGCACACCGCCTCAGTACGGCGTTCGACAGCGTAACACTTTATGGGAACGATCCCGACCACCGTCCTGATATTTACGGAAAGATCGGCAACAGTGGTGTAAGTGTGTGTTGTCTTGATGACGCAAAAAAACTATACAGCGGTTTTAATCTCGCCGATCCTAAAACGTCGGTGTCCATGACGATTAATGGTCCGGCTGCCACCATAGCTGCGTTTTTTATGAATGCGGCCATTGATCAGCAGTGCGAGCTATACATCAAAGAACACAAACTTGAGAAGGAAGTTGAA
>CAZFCR010000266.1:2034-5341 GCA_964517305.1 uncultured Akkermansia sp. | reverse complement strand
GTAACTAACAGTAATTTTGTTGAGAGCGAATTATTGTTTGGAAAAGGGCGCGCCTATGGCGTTGAGTTCTTTCTGAAAAAGAAAGTCGGGAAATTCACAGGGTGGTTTGGTTATACGTTATCAAGAACGGAAAAACTTATAGATAAGGTAAATCAATCAAGATGGTATCCTGCAAAACAGGATAGGACACATGATCTTTCTTTAGTTTTAATTTATGAATTGACAAAAAAGTGGGTGGTTTCTTCAACGTTTGTTTACTACACTGGTAATGCAGTTACTTTTCCAAGCGGTAAATACATGGTGGATGATAAGGTAGTTTTCTATTATACGGAACGTAATGGTTACAGGATGCCTGATTATCATCGTCTGGACTTAGGTGCAACATGGAAACTCAAGGAAAGAAAAAGATTTTCTTCAGAACTGTCTTTCAGTATTTATAATGTCTATGCACGCGAAAATGCTTTTATAATCAACTTCCGGCAGAATGAAGAAGATCCTACACGTACAGAAGCCGTGCAAGTTGCTTTATTCAAGATGGTTCCATCAATTTCATATAATTTTAAATTTTAATGAAGAGAATATTTTCAATGTGCCTCATTTCTTTAATTGCGATAGTAATTAGTTTGGGGTGCCAAAAGGTGATCAAAATTGAACTGAATAAGGCAGATCCTAAGGTTGTAATTGAAGCTTTGATAGACGATTCTGGACAACCAGCCCAAGTCAAACTTAATCAAACGAAAAACTTTGATGAAAACAATGATTTTCAGGGTCTGCAAAATGCAAATGTTACCATAGCCGATGATGCAGGAAACTCTGAGCTGCTTGCAATGATTTCTCCCGGCATTTATGAAACAAAGACACTAAAAGGGATAATAGGTAGAACATATTTCCTTTCGGTGTTAGTTAACGGAGAGACATTTAATTCCACATGCACGATGCCTGTAAAGTCCAATCTGGATACTGTTTTAATTTATGATTTTACGGACTTCGGAGATACTTTAAAAATCGTAACAGCAATGAATATGGATCCAAAGGGAATAGAAAATTATTATCGTCATATTTTAACTGTCAACGATACTGCGACCCCATCAATAAATATCTCAAGTGATATGGCAGTCGATGGAAGATTATTGACGAGGGGTTTGTTTTACAGAAACGATGGAAGAGTTTTAAAAAAGGGCGATTCTGTTGAAGTAGAAATGCAATGTATAGATAAGTCTGTCTATGATTATTTCTATAGTTTGAACCAAACCATTTACCAATCTGCTGCTGCGCCCGCAAATCCAATTAGCAATATTACAGGCGGTGCCTTAGGTTATTTTAGCGCCCATACCACTCAAACTAGAAAAATTAAAGTGCCCTGATCACTTGCGGAACTTAGCGAGTAATTTAATCAGCGTTTGAGCTTCTTTCAGACTGAAAGCTTGAGTCAATGTCCCAAATGTTTTATCTGTTTCAATTTCCTGTAAGATCTTTTTTCCAAGTTTAGTAATCTTTATTGACACTTTTCTTCTGTTAGAATTGTTCGATACCTTTTCAGCAAAGCCTTTTCCGACAAGGCGATTCACGGTGCGTGAGACATCAGAATTAGGTTCGAGGATCATTTCTTTAATATCTTCTAATGCAGCATCAGCAGGCGAATAATATCTCAGTATCCCAAGAACCTACGACTGTGCGGGGGTAAGATCATACCTGGTTAAAAGCCGTTTGTATTTCTCCATTAGATGATAATGGGTGAAATGCACGTTTGAGAGTATTTTACCGTAGTCAAGTACAGGATCTTTAATATTCCCGATAAACTGGTACAGTTCTTCTTTTTTCACGCGTTAAAGTTAGGATTAATCCTAATAAAGTACGACATTTGTTGCAACAAATGTTATAGCTTGGAACCATCTCCTGATACAAGAGTGTATGAAACATCAACCAGTCATTATTGGTTTGAAAACGGCGTTTTTTATTTAGTGTCAAAGGAAAACAAAAACAGAAACACTGCTTTAATTCAAAAAGAAGCCCAGGAGCTTAAGCAGAAAATTGGCGAAGAACCGGTCTGTGCAATTATGGATATTAGCCGGTCCACCCCTACAAGTTCAGAGGAGAGAAAACGAAGCGCCGAACAGTTACCTTTGTACTTTAAGGCAATTGCATTTATTATAAGCAATCCAGTTACAAGGATGCTATCGCACTTGTACTTGGGATCAGCCGGAATAAAAATTCCTGTAAAAATGTTTTCAAAAGAAGAAGAGGCATTGGAATGGTTACAACAGTATTTACCACAATCGCCGCATAAGTAACACTTCACCACTAATTAATAATGGATACTTCTTTTATAGTACTATTAGCGGATGACGATGTAGACGACCAGTATTTTATCAAGCATGCATTCACTATGCATGATTGCAATATCAAGATCTTTACAGTAAGTGATGGAACTGAATTGTTAGATTTTCTAGCCGGCAAATCCAACAACGTGAATAGCAGTAAAATAATACCTGATGTTTTACTCCTAGATATTAATATGCCAAAAATGGATGGGATAGAAGCCCTTAAGTTTATAAGGAAGAATGTCAAGTTCAAAGACATGCCTGTATATATTCTTTCGACGACAAGGAATGAGGAGCAGATCAACCGAGCTAAGAATCTAAGCGTTAAGGCATTTTATAGCAAGCCAAATGATCTTGCTGGATACAAGCCTTTAGTGGAGGAAATTTGCAACTTGATTAAATCCAATTCTTAAAATTCGGAGAATGACCAAAAAAACACCCTTTAGAATTTTAATCGCAGACGAAGATCCTGAATACTGCTTTCTTTTTGAAATGGCCATAAAAGAGTTAAATGAAAATGCACGAGTCGACTTTGTTCAAAATGGAGAGCAACTCATTGACTATTTCAAAAGTGACAAACTGAAGCAGGTTACTAAGGGTCACATAAAACCTGACATGATTATCACAAAACTAGATTTGCCAGTTGTAAATGGGATTGACGCGATGCGCAAATTTAAAGCGAATGATCAAACTGCAGGCATCCCAGTTTACATCTATTCAGATACTGCGGATGTTTCTGTCAGGGAAGCTGCAATTGCTGAAGGCGTGTTTAAATACTTTCTTAAACCTGCAACCTTTCATAATCTTAAAATTATTTTAAAAAGCATTTTAGTAAATCTAGTAAAAGACAAATGAAAATTCCGGAAATCATTACTACAAAATTTCAATTTCAGTACGTTCCTGATTTTGCCCAATTTATTCTGAGGGAAAAACTCGATGAATTTGTCACTGTGCAAATCCGGTTTTGTCGAGAATTAGATTTGCCC
>CAZFCR010000266.1:0-2024 GCA_964517305.1 uncultured Akkermansia sp. | reverse complement strand
ATGAGACCATTAGCAAAAGTGAAAGAAGAGGAACTTCTGGGGATGAGCCGTGAATCGAATCGCGACATTCTTACCGGTCTGTCTGTTAATAATATTGTACCGCATATCGAAAAAACTTTAAAGAGCTTTATTACGAATGAAATTAAAGACGGGCAGGGAAACAAATTAATTGATCGGTCGGAAGTTATAGCCGAAGATATAATTTTAGCCTCTTATATAAAGCGAAAAACATTTGCTTTCTTTTTTCATTCATACACACAGAACGCAGTCATGCACACTCTTTTAGCAGCGGAACTCGATGCTTACACCACTCAGGAGCACCTATTGACTGTAAAGGCTATAATTTTGAATTCTTAACCTTAAAAAATGACCGAACTAATTCCAAACATTGCTCACAATATTTTTCTTTCCAAAAACGAATTTATAAGTATGCGATTACATTAAATGTTACAATTTATCTTCACTTTGGCGTAACAAGACATTAAGACTGTAGGAATGAAAGAAATCTTTAATTACAAGACTTCAAAAGATAAAAACACAGAACAATTATTACGATACACATTATCGTGCAGTCATTCCAAAAGAAGATTTAGAGATGACAACAGGCAAATTAAATAATTAAAAAGATGGAAAAAATTATTATTGCTATCGATCCCGCAGAGTTTGCATCACCTGTTATACATGAAGGATTATTACTTGCAAGAAAATTAGAAGCATCTATCGATTTAGTATCAATAATTGACCAAGAGTTAGATACAATTATTGCCAGCACGGGATTAATGTATGATAATCAAAGGGAAGAAAGATTGGAAAGTGCAACTCGAAAACTTACTAAGATCAAAAATAAAAACTTAGACTTGGAAATCGAGGTAATTACGTCGGTTGCTTATCCCAAAAAATTTCTAATTAATCACATTTTCGAATCAAAGGCTACCTACATTATTATTGGTACACATGGCAGATCGGGACTTGCACAATTATTTTCAGGCGGAACGGCTGAACACATAGTGCGGCATTCAACAATTCCCGTTGTTGTGGTTCCTTTTAATACAAATGAACATTAATGGGACTGCTATTCGAATTTAAGAATAATATTATTTTGACAAATTTAGAATCATGTTTATAGACCTTAATCATATTCCTAACAATATATTAACACAAAAACAACTATGAGTAACTCTCTTCATGCCTTGGAAGGCCTGCGAACGAAGCAAAGACTGATGGGTGCAACATATCTTCCCGTTTTCTTTAGGCTCAATAAAATTGTAGATAAGCAACAATTTGAAGACTTGCTTAAACTTCCAGGCCTCATCGTTGTGGATTATATTTTGGAGCAAATCAGGGAACTTGTAAAATGCCGTCATCCTGAGATAAAGTATTCGATGAATGACCTGGAAAAAGAAACGAACTTACACATTGGGGCTACGAATATAGATGAATATGGGGTGTGGGTATTCTATCCATGGTCCCAAAAAGTAGTTCATATCCTTGACGAGGAGGAGTTTATAACTGTTCGTACAAGCAGGAACCAGTACAAGATTACGCCTGCAGAAAAAGCGGCGCTTTCAATGAAAAAAATAGGCGTGATCGGACTTTCTGTTGGACAGTGTGTTTCTGTAACATTGGCAATGGAGCGCCTTTGTACCGAAATAAGATTGGCTGATTTTGATCTTCTTGAACTTACGAACCTGAACAGGATCCGCACAGGCGTATACAATCTTGGTTTGCCAAAAGTTTATTCAGTAGCGCGCGAAATTGCAGAGATTGATCCATTCATAAAGGTTGTTTGTTTCCCTAGTGGTATTACTGAAAGTAATATGGACGCATTTTTTACCGATGGTGGCAAACTGGATCTGCTTGTTGAGGAGTCAGATGGTTTTGACATAAAGATCCTGAGCAGGTATAAAGCCAGGGAGTTAAGGATCCCGGTCATCATGGAAGGCAGCGATCGGTGTCTTGTAGATGTAGAGCGCTTTGACCTGGAGCCCGAAAGAGATATTCTACATGGGCTTGTCAACCATCTG
>CAZFCR010000265.1:0-5361 GCA_964517305.1 uncultured Akkermansia sp. | reverse complement strand
AGATGCTACCACTGTATTGAACCGTAAGATCTCTGAGTTGGGTATTTACCCGGCTGTAGATCCGCTCGATTCCACCTCACGTATTCTTTCGGCCGCCATTCTTGGTGACGCGCATTATACCTGTGCTCAGAATGTGAAGCTGATCCTTCAGCGTTACAAAGAACTTCAGGATATCATTGCCATCCTTGGTATGGATGAATTAAGCGAGGAAGATAAACTGGTGGTTCACCGTGCACGTCGTGTACAGCGTTTCCTGTCGCAGCCATTCCACGTTGCTGAGCAGTTTACAGGTATCAAGGGTGTATTTGTAAACATCGAAGACACCATCAAAGGCTTTAACATGATCATGGACGGTAAAGTGGATGAATATCCTGAAGCTGCCTTTAACCTTGTTGGAACCATTGAAGAAGCCATTGAAAAAGGCAAGAAGATCCTTGCTGAATCAAAATAAAAATTACAAATGAAGATCGAGATCATCACACCTGATAAAAAACTTTACGAGGGAGAGGTTAAATCAGCCGTTTTCCCCGGAAGTGAAGGAAGTTTCGGCCTCCTCGATAACCACGCGCCCATGATTGCCACGCTGAAAAGCGGCAAGGTGGAGCTCACCGAAGCAGGCAACAACAAACTTGAATTCGCTGTTAAAGGCGGTGTGGTTGAAGTGTTGCGCAACAAGGTGATCGTGCTCGCAGAGTAATTTCAGAAATTAAGAGATAAGATCCCGGTCCAGACAGGTCCGGGATTTTTTTTGACACTTCGTCCTCCGAACTTTAATCGTAGATCTTAAATCCAAAATCGTAAATACCCTTCTTGCTTCGTCCCTCGAACTTCGTACTTCAAAAAGTCCTATTTTTACCCCGTTGGAAAAGAAGAAAAAAATACCGGTCCGCATTTTTGTACTTGCCCTCGTTAATCTTTTTGTTTGCTTTTCCTGCTTCATCATGTTAAAATATCTCTGGCCTTTTAACATCGAGTGGACCTACCTGTTCCTATCCGCTTTTGCATGTTTTATCACCGGGTTTCTTGTGCTCTATTATTTTTATTATGTGGATGTTTCCAAAAACATGAACATCCTGGCTGAAAAGATCAAAAAACGTTTTGCGAACAACGAAATTCCGCAGAAGTACAGCCAGCTGGAGGAAGAGGACGCACTGGGCAGGCTGGAGGAACGGGTTGATTTTCTCATCGAATCGCGCGAAAAAGAGGTGATCCATTTTGAAAACCTTGACAGTTACCGCAAAGAATACCTTGGAAATGTGTCGCACGAACTTAAAACACCCGTTTTTAACATACAGGGTTATGTGGACACGCTTTTAAATGGCGGACTGGAAGACCCCAATATCAATCACGAGTACCTGCGGCGGGCCGAAAAGAGTATCGACAGGCTCATCAACATCATCGACGATCTTGAAACCATTACACAATTAGAGAGCGGGGCCCTGGTGCTCGACATCGATACTTTTGACATTGCCTGGTTGTGTAAAGACATTTACGCGTCCCTGGAGCTGAATGCCGCGAAGAAAAACATCAAACTGGAGCTGGCCCGCAAATATGATAAACCGGTGCTGGTGCAGGCCGATAAATTCCGCATCAGGCAGGTGCTCGTGAACCTGATCACCAATAGCATTAAATATGGCAAAGAAAACGGGTACACGCTGGTGAGCCTCACTTACCTGAACGATGATGTGGTGGTGGAGATCAGTGATAACGGGGGTGGAATTGAGGAAAAACACCTTCCCCGCATTTTTGAACGGTTTTACCGGATAGATAAAGGAAGAAGCCGCGAACAGGGAGGAACAGGACTGGGCCTGGCCATTGTAAAACACATCATCGAGGCGCACGAAAAATCCATTAAAGCCGAAAGTCGCCCCGGGGAGGGCACCACCTTTACTTTTTCGCTCCCTGCGGCCCCATAAATGCCTGAAATAGTAAATTTTAGAAATTTTTAATTGCTAAACTTCCCTATATTTACTAAAATTGCAAAAAGTTTTATAATAATGGCCGAGATTCACATCACTGATATAGAATACATTGAAATCAATTCTCAAAACGATCTGGAGTTTAAATACAAACCAGAAGTTCCGAAGCTGAAATTGGTTGGAACCCTGCTTTTATCTGAAAGCGAGGACGAAGAGGATGGTGTGTTATTTCTCACGCAAAAGCAACTGAACCAGGTAATTGCAGGAAAAGACATTGATCTGAAACTGCAGGACGACCGTTGGCTTTTAGGCAAACCCCTCACCAAAGAACAGGTTAAAAAAGTGGGTCTGGTGGATGTGGATGCTGAGTACATGGGTACTGCTGGCGACATCAAATGTTTTGAGGCCGTAAAGGTTTCCGCCATTTAACAAAATCATTTTCCTGAATTAACGGTAACGGTATTAAACGGCTGTATTATATTCTATTGCCTATTGGTAAATGGCAATGGTGAACCCGTACTGTACCGCATCTTTGCACTTTTACATCATGCCCCATAAATGAAGCGATAAAAGAATGGTTTGCAGAACCAGTCCGCTAACAAACCATCCGCGTCCTTTGTTAAACTGTAGCAGCCAGATAAATGCAGCAAGAGACAGCAGGTTGATGATCGGGAAAAACAAGTTCGGTATATGCATCACAGCTTCGTTAAATGCTTCCGTACGTTGGTGGTGATTGGGATAAGCGGAAAAGACGTAGGTCCACAGCGAAAAATAAAAAACATTGATCAAAACCGCGAGGGTAACGATAATGGAAAGTGGTTTTTTCATGCGATTCTGAATTGGGGTTTAATCAAATATAAGCAGTTTTTTGCCCGATTCACCAATATCCCGGACCGAACCTTTTGGTGATGATGGATTTTGGAAAGAGGTCGTAAAAAAGCTGATCGAACCAGAACAGAATTTTAAAACTGTAAGTGGGGGAGTTGAGTCTTTCTCCAACCCGGCTGTTATTTTTTAAAGTAAAACGGTAAGCCACATCGGCCCCCAGGCCGGCCCACTTAAACACTTTGAACTGCGCGGTAATGCCCGGTTCATATAATAAAAGCAGATATTTCCTGTCGCGGTTGCCTCTTACATAGTTTTTTTCATCCTGAAACCACGAGACGCCGGTTCCGGCCTGCAGCGGCACACTCAGCTGCCAGCGTTTGGTTTTATAAAACACCACATCCACATAATAACAGAGGTACACAAATTTCATGTAGCGGCGTTTTAACGCAAGGCTGTTGTCATCGCTGAGGGGCGCAAGGTGACTTACTTCAGAATTCAGCCAACTGATGCCGCCGCCCAGCCTTAGTTTGCGTTTAAAGGCTATTCCCAGGCGCACACCATTAACGCTGATGAGCTGGTTATCAATAAAACTGTTGCGCGATTCAAGCCGGGCGTCGATGCTGTACTGCGAATGGAGGGCATCGCGCAGACTGTCGGCAAACTGCGCTTTAACAGCTGCAGAAGCGAGCACAAAAAAGAATATCAGAAGGTTTCTGGCCAACGCTAACAAAATTAGGTGCATAACTCTTTGCCGCCGCCGCCTTCGCGCAATTGTTTCAACAAGCTACTTGTAGTAATTTTAAACGCGGCGGAGCCATGTTAGATACACCAATAGAATATTTAAAAGGCGTTGGACCACCAAGGGCCGAAGTGCTGAAAAAAGAACTCGGGATCTTTCTTTATCGCGACCTGTTAACGCATTACCCTTTCCGGTATGTAGACCGCACCAGATTTTATACCATCCGCGAAATAACTGAAGAGCTGGGTCAGGTTCAGATCAAAGGAACGGTTCAGTCGCTCGAGATCGTGGGACAAAAACAGGCCAAACGCCTGGTGGTGCTTTTTCGCGACAAAACAGGTCTGCTTGAACTGGTCTGGTTTCAGGGTCACCAGTGGATGGCCCAGAAGTTACAGGCAGGCGCGGAATACATTGTATTCGGAAAAGCCAGTGTTTTTAACGGACGCATGAACATGGCGCATCCGGAAATTGAGTTGGTAAACACCGAAACCCAGCAGGCGCCTTCTGCTTTTCAGCCGGTTTACAATTCAACGGAGAAGTTAAAATTCAAAGGACTCGACAGCGAAGGCCTGCGTAAACTTCAGAAAAATCTGCTGGCGCAATTGCAGCCGCAACATCTTCCCGAAACACTGGGAAACGAATTAATGAACGCTTACCGTTTGTGTTCACGTTTTACGGCGCTTAACCAGATCCATTTTCCGGGAAACGCATCGGAACTCAATGAAGCCACGCGGCGCATTAAATTTGAGGAACTGTTTTTTATCCAGCTGCGTTTGCTCAGGCTCAACAAAGTAAGAGCGCACGATGTACAAGGATTTGTATTTTCAAAAGTCGGAACACACTTTAATACCTTCTTTAATCAGTACCTGCCATTTGAACTCACGGGCGCGCAGAAAAAAGTTTTAAAGGAGATCCGAGCCGACATGGGCAGCGGACGCCAGATGAACAGGCTTGTGCAGGGCGATGTGGGCAGCGGCAAAACGCTGGTGGCATTAATGAGCATGTTGCTGGCGGCAGACAATGGATTTCAATCCTGCCTGATGGCGCCTACGGAAATTTTAGCGCAACAGCATTTTGAAACTTTTAAAAATCTGCTGAAAGACCTCGGTATACAGGTGCGTTTGCTCACAGGTTCTGTAAAAACAAAAGAACGTAAACTCATTCACGCCGGTTTACTGAACAACGAGATCACCATCCTGATAGGCACGCACGCGTTGATAGAAGACATTGTAAAATTTCACAACCTGGGTCTGGTGGTCATCGACGAGCAGCACCGTTTTGGTGTAGCCCAGCGCGCGAAATTAGCGGCCAAAAATACAAGTCCACCGCACATGCTCATCATGACGGCGACGCCAATTCCGCGTACACTGGCCATGACCCTGTACGGAGATCTGGACACAAGTGTGATTGATGAATTGCCGCCCGGCAGAAAACCCATCAAAACTTTGCATTTCAGCGAGAGTCAGCGTCTGCGGGTGTATGGTTTTATCAAAGAGCAGGTGGCATTGGGTAGACAGGTTTACATTGTTTACCCTTTGATTCAGGAAAGCGAAAAGATGGATTACCGCAACCTGCAGGAAGGTTATGATCACATTGTTCATGAATTTCCTGCGCCGCAATACCAGGTGAGCATTGTACATGGGAAACTTACCAACGAACAAAAAGAATTCGAGATGCAGCGCTTTGTAAAAGGCGAAACGCAGATCATGGTGGCCACCACGGTGATTGAAGTGGGCGTAAATGTGCCCAATGCAAGTGTGATGATCATTGAAAGCGCCGAGCGTTTTGGTTTGTCGCAGTTGCACCAGTTACGGGGAAGAGTGGGGCGGGGCGCCGAGCAGAGTTTCTGTATTTTAATGACGGGTCATAAACTCG
>CAZFCR010000264.1:0-5418 GCA_964517305.1 uncultured Akkermansia sp. | reverse complement strand
ATAATAACAACAACTCCTGCCTACTACATTTTCACAGGGGGTACCGGAAAGCGGATAACTATAATCTTCAATAAAACTGCCTTTTGCGTAAAGAACCGCAGCACTGATCTGAGTCATTTCGGCATTGGCCGGATAACCCACGAGTACATAACAAACGCCTGTATACTCGGCCAGATAACGTGTAACATCCTTTAAAAATGACTTGCCTTTGTATCCGGCCGCAAACTGCCCCCAACTTTCTGAATACGAAATCAAACTATCCGACCTTGAACTTTTTATCTGTTGTGTCATGCGTAAAAGAAATTTTTATGTTTTCGGAAATGTATTTTAGTTTATCATTTGTTTCGGCAAGTCGAACAAGGTGTCCCTCCCACGATTCGCCAAACAAAGCGCGCGCAAAGTCCATATCAAAAAACAGGGTGTACACACTGTCGTAAACGAGTCTCAACTGCTCCTCGTTCCTCAGCACCAGCACCATCCTTCCGGTCTCTACATTCAATGTGGTAATCACAAACGAATCATAGTTATCGAGGAAATTCCGGAAGCTGAACCCCGACTGTTTGGCTGTTTTGATAATGTGCGTGAGCAAAGTTTTAGGATGGGTATTCAGACTATTTTCCTCAATGCTCGCGCTCATGGTCAATCCCAAGCAAAAACTATACCCCGGGTGTCGTGGAAGTGGTTCCTCACAAACGGCCGTTTAAATATCCGGTGCTAAATAAACCCAATTTCCGGCTCTCAAAAAAAACTATATTTTTGCCTTATATGAAACTTCACTTCCTCTTTTTCCTTTCTGTCTTTTTGTTTTCGGGCTGCGGACCTGATAAATCAGACATTCAAAAACTCGCCGCCGAAGAGCAATTTCCGGAGGATGTGTTTCTGGCTTCAGATACAATAAAACGTGCCATGGTGGTTGTGGCCCATGATGATGATTGTTCCGCGATGGCTGGCACACTTGCCATGTTAAAATCAAGCGGATGGATAATAAAAGAACTGTGTTTTATCAGCGGCACACCCGGGCGTGATTCAGCTTTTCGCAAAGCAGCCCCGTTCATACTGAATGAAACTGAATTTATCGTCATGCATCCGGAAGAAAGACGTCCCGGTCAGGATTCAAGCACCATTCCTTATATGCCCATTCCCAAAAAATCAATACCTGAGGAATTTAAGTATAACGATATCGCAAAACTGATCACGAGCAAGATCCGCGATTACAATCCCTCGGTCATTTTTTCGCTCGACAATCTGATTGGCGGTTACGGCCACCCTGAACATCTGCTGGTGAGTCAGCTGCTTGTTGACTCCTTTGCCGCAGGCGCCTTTCAGGCCAGATGTATTTATCAAAGCGTATATCCCAATTCCATGGAAAAACAATTCTCAAAGAACGGCTGGCAGGGTTGATGGAAAAATGGGGATTTCCGAGTTCTTACACCGCGGTAACAGAAATGTACAAAGTGGATGGGATGCCCGAGCCGGATGTACAGGTTAATATTACTTCACAGGCAGAGGCCAAAATGAATTTTCTGAGAGCGTTCGATGAAAGGGAACGTAAAACCATTTCATTTTATGTGCCGCACTTCGAGGATTTTAATCACGATGTAAGAGTTGACAAAGATAATTTTAAGAGATGATTAGATATTTTTTTTCAAAATTGGTGGGTGTATCTGTGTTGGCCTTTATTTCGACTTTAGAATTTAGTTGCAGAGCTCATTATCAAAACATTGAGAATGAAGTTAGATGTAGTGACTATTCCATTGTCTGCAAAGACAGGCATCCGGTTGGCAAAATTTTTTATAAAGTTGATACGTTATTTTATGATCCATCGCATACTGAAATAATAGATCTGAAGAAAGATTTAGCACTAAAAGTTGATTCTTTATTAAAGGAGTATGTTCTTGTTCATCCGAGTAGCACTGAGAAAATTAAGAGAGAATTCGATAATTATTTTCGACAATTTTTTGCTTATAAAGTTAAAGGCTCGAACAGAATATATATTAAAGTTTCATACAGTAAGGGAAAGTTGGATTATCAATACAAATATTGGTCCACTGTAGATGACGGAGGCGACGATTTTTTTTACATCAAATACGATCTTATTGAAGAGGCAGTTGTAGTCTTTATCATCAATTAGTAATTAAATGAGTGCTATTCCTACTTTTGTGAGTGGGTATATTACTCGTGTAACATCAGTGCTTTGGTGCTTCATAATTGTAAGGCTTTTACGATTATTTCAATTTTCTTAACTATAATATTTGGCACCTAATTTTTCTTAATTCTGAGACTGGGAATACTTACAAATGAAATTAATTCATTTATCCTATCAACATTGATATTAGTTTATTTAGGACTCACAGTTCTTACAGTTAGGCGTACTTGAAACAAAACGAAGCCTCTGAGAAATCAGGGGCTTTTTTTTATTGATCCTCTATTTAAATAATGTCTGGAAGGGTCTTCAGGAAGGGTTCAATAATATCAACTAACTTTGAATTTACAAGCTGTTAAGAGCAGCGTAATCAAAAAGACACTAAGACACAAAGGCCTATAAAATGAGCCCATCTATTTCCAAAGGCAGCAACTGCGATTCTTCTGATCCACGAAATCCAGAAATCGGCTTCGCATTGCGTTTGCTGTAAAGCTGATCCTCCGTCAATCCTTCCTTTGCTACTGGAAATTGGAGGTCCGTAAGATATTTTGGCGTTTTTAACAGGGAATTTTTCCGGGTCATCAAACCAACTCGTTCCGTTGAACAACCTTTGTAACATTTTCTAAGTATCCCACATGAAAAAATGGTTAGGATGGTTTGTTGTTTTTTGTTCGGCACAGTGCATTGCTCAAACATCAGGCCATCTGCTTCAGGAAGCGGATCAAAAATACAACGACAGGCAGTTTGCTGAAGCCGCCGTCCTGTACAAACAACTTTTTTTACCGACTCGTCCGATTTTAACGCTGCCTATAACGCCGCGTGCAGTTATGCGCAGGCGGGACAAAAAACCCAGGCGCTGCATCTCCTGCGGCAATCTTTTTTACATGGCTGGACCGATGTAATTCACGCCAACCTCGATCCTGATCTGTTTTCATTGCACGGAGACACAGCCTGGTCGCGTTTGATGGCACCCCGGTTGGAACATAGGATTCTTACAACTGAATCTCCTGCCACAAAACGAGAGCTGTACTACCACGCTGCCTGCAACTACGCCAATATCGGTCAATCATCCAAAGCGTTCGAACTTCTTGAAAAGGCTGTCTGGTACGGCTGGAAAAAAAACGATGCCAAAGACCTCTGTTTTGATTCGCTTAAGACCCACCACGGTTGGTCGCGTCTTTTGGACATCTCAGAGGAAACTGAAAGATCAGGCCGCGAAAATTTTGTGTGGGGAATCTATTTTGGCATCCTCTTTATTCTGTTTTTTTATCATCTTTTCCTTTTTATCGGTCTGAAAGATGTATCCTTTCTTTACTACGCTCTGCTTTTGTTTGCCTTTTCGCAGCTTGAGGTGTTAAGAACAGATGCTTTCGCGCGTCTCACAGCTGACCTGTTTACCTGGCAGCATCTGTTCACAAGATCAGGTCAGGCATTTTACGCAGTTGTCAGCTTGTGTATGTTTTTACAGATCCTTTTTGCGCGCGCCTTCTTATCCCTTAAAATAAACCATCCGAAATTAAACCGGATCATGACAATCGCCCTTGCCTATTTTTTGTTATGTTTTGCTCTGGCCTTACTTGGGCTGCCCAGCCGGATTTCCGTGAGCGTTGGTACGGGTGCAGGCATGTTGCTCATTTTTGGTGCGGCCGTGTTCTGCTGGCGCCGGGGTTTCCGGTCCGCATGGTTTTATGTACTGGCCAGCGTGTGTTCAACGGCCGGAGTTATTATCAGAATACTAAACAGCCTTGACGTTACGAGGCTGAATCTTGATATCGCTGAGTTCGGTCCTGACACAGCCGGTTTTATTGTTTTTTTTGCACTCCTCTCGTTTGCCCTCAGTGACAGAATCAACATCCTTAAAAAAGAAAAAGAAACGGCGCAGGAAAAAGCAATGGCCGAACTTGAAACAAGGGTAAAAGAAAGAACAATTGAAGTTGTAAAACAAAAACACATCATTGAAGAAAAACACAAAGAAATAACCGACAGCATCAATTATGCAGAACGAATTCAAAGAAGTTTTATCGCCACCGATACCTTGCTCGCCAACAACCTGAAAAATTACTTTGTTATTTTTAAGCCGAAAGACGTAGTGAGCGGTGATTTTTACTGGGGCGGAACACTGGCCAATGGAACTTTTGCGCTTGTTACCGGCGACAGCACAGGTCATGGTGTTCCAGGCGCGATCATGAGCCTGCTAAATATTACAAGTATCGAAAAAGCTGTAGAACGTGAAACCGATCCCGCGCAGATCCTGAATCAGACCCGTCATACAATTATTGAACGGTTAAAAAAAGACGGAAGCGCGGAGGGAGGGAAAGACGGCATGGATTGCAGCCTGCTTTGTTTTGACTTCCACAACATGCTCTTAAAGATAGCAGCTGCGAATCTTCCGGTGCTGGTTGTGCGCAACGTTGTGAATGGTAATGAAACGGGCAAAGAGCTGTTTGAAATCAAACCTGACAAGATGCCGGTAGGTAAACACGACAAAGATCATCAGTCGTTTCTGACAAAAACCTTTCAGCTTCAACCCAACGACATGCTGTATACATTTACAGATGGTTTCCCTGATCAGTTCGGCGAAAAAACCGGAAAAAAATTCATGGTAAAAAAATTAAAAGAACTGCTGGTAAGCCATTCACACCTGCCTGTGGAGGAACAAAAAAAAGTTTTCAGTGAAACATTTAAAATCTGGACGGGTGAACTGGAGCAAACGGACGATGTAACACTCATTGGCATTCGAGTATAGTGTTCCAGGGAAACACCATTGAAGTCGCGTGTTGTTAAGCCGAATTCAGGCGCAGGGGATAAGGTGAATATGAGTACATTTATCTGAACAAAAAAGAATCAAATGCGTTTTATCTGTCTTTTTTTATTGGTGCATAGCCTTGGCTGTTTTGGCCAGATCACTTCTTAAGCTTTCAGGCAATGTCACCAAAACAGGCAACAATTTGGGAAATTTGACTGAGTCAAAATTACTCCTGGAAATCCTTAAACTCTTCGCGAATTCGATTCTACGAGTGAAATTTCAATTAGATAGGCTGTTCCCTGATCTTTAGATGAGTTGGCTTCGATTCGACCATTCATTTCATGAATACGCTGGCGCATGTTCGTAAAACCAAATGAATCGCTTACTTTTTTTGTAGCATCAAATCCAACACCATTATCGGTTATTTTCAAAGTAAGTTTACTCTCACATTGGTTGAAATAGATCCAGACATTTTTTGCCCGAGAATATTTGATGGCATTATTAACAATCTCCTGGACTATCCTTATAA
>CAZFCR010000263.1:0-5420 GCA_964517305.1 uncultured Akkermansia sp. | reverse complement strand
TCCCACACTTTGGGCGGAACAAAAAATCTAATGTCTTTTTTATCCCTGATCGCATTCCTGATAAATGTAGATGAAATGTCGATCACGGGTGCTTCCGTCATGTGTACATGCGGGTGCGAATCAAAATTACTAACGCTGGCACCCGGCCTTGGATATACGTAAACATGATGCGACTTTAAAATCTGCTCGTAATTTTTCCATTTGTGAAAAGTCACCAGATTGTCCTGCCCCAGGATCAGGCTGAAACGGTGCTCGGGATACTTTTCGCCAAGATGCACAAGTGTATTAATGGTATAGGAAGGCTGAGACAGCGAAAATTCAATGTTACTGCTGCGGATGTTCGGATGATCATTCACTGCAGCGTCTACCAGCATCAAACGGTGATTCTGATCGAGCAGCTGGTTTTTGTTTTTTAAAGGATTGTGCGGACTCACCACCAGCCACACTTTGTCCATGTCGGTGAAAGAGAGCATGTAATTGGCCAGCACCATGTGTCCAACATGAACAGGATTAAACGACCCGAAAAGCAAACCAATGTGCATGGCCTAAAATTAAGCTAATTTTGTAAATTAAATCTCTAATTTCACGCTCCTGATGTCACTGTCCAATCTCGAAAATTTTGTGCTGATCCCCGGAAAACACGGTGAAGGAGACAAATTATATGAACTCGGGAAAAAAGGATCTTACAGTGAAAACAGTTTCGCGCTCCTGCCCTATCACCATCCGGCAAAACAAAAATTAAATGCCGCATTTTATCCGATTGTGGGTGAATCCGTTTTTTACCATGAAGCCGGAAAACAGCCTGAAAACAGGATCACACTTACACCTCAGCTTAATAAACAAGCTTACCTTGATCGCGTCCACCTGCTTAAACAGCACATTCAGCTGGGAAATATTTACGAGATCAATTTTTGCCAGCAATTTACTGCAGAAAATATCGGGATAAATCCTCTTGCTACCTTCTATGAACTGTACCGGATCAGCAAGGCGCCCTATGCCTGCCTGGTGAAACTGGGCAAACAATATATTATTTCCGCAAGTCCTGAACTTTTTCTTGAAAAAAAAGGAAACGGTTTAAAAACCAAACCCATCAAAGGCACAGCGCCGCGTGGCAAAAACGAAGCAGAAGACCTTGATCTGAAAAATCAACTTTATCACAGTGAGAAAGAAAGGACCGAAAACGTAATGGCGGTAGACGTTGCAAGGAATGATCTCTCGATACTGGCGACAAAAGGCAGCGTGAAAGTAAACGCGCTTTACAATATCGAAACATTTGAAACCGTTCACCAGATGGTAAGCACTGTGAGTTGTGATCTGAAACCAGAACTGGACTTTGAAAACATAATGGCCGCTACCTTCCCGATGGCCAGTATGACTGGCGCGCCAAAAACACGCGCGATGGATCTCATTGATGAAACGGAAAATTTTGAACGTGGATTTTATTCCGGCGCGATGGGATTGATAGCTCCAGGTGGTGATTTTACACTCCAGGTGATCATCCGCAGCATCTTTTACGACGCGGGGGAAAATAAATTAAGTCTCGCTGTTGGCGGTGCCATTACTTATCTCAGCGATCCTGAAAAGGAATATGAGGAATGTCTTTTAAAAGCAAAGGGCCTTTTAAAGGCCCTTCACGCGGATATTAAAGTTTAGGCTTTTTCTTCCCAGACATTGACCAGATTCACAATGGTCTCTACAGCTTTTTGCATGTCCTGTACGCTCACCCATTCCTGTTTACTGTGAATGCCATGTTCGCCCGCAAAAAGATTGGCGGTTGGTAATCCCATAAATGAAAAACGCGATCCGTCGGTACCACCCCGTATGCTGTCGAGCTCCGGTTTTAAACCCGAACGCGAAATGGCTTCAATGGCGTGGGCAACCACTTCGGGATGTTTATCGAGCACTTCGCGCATGTTGCGGTACTGCTGCGTAACAGTAAACTCGTATGAACTTTTATCGTATTTTTTTACTTCTTCCGCAACAATGGCTTCCAGTTCCTGTTCTAAAGTTTTTAAGGTTGGCGTGTCAAAGGCGCGGATAATGAATTTGATCTCCACTTCTTCCAGCCCGCCATTAATGGCCGTAGGGTGCATAAAAGGCTGTTTTTTTTCAGTGGTTTCCGGTGTTTTGTCTTTTGGAATTTTATTAATGATGGCTGCCGCGATTTTTACGGCGTGCTGCATTTTATCCTTGGCATAACCGGGATGCGTGGAAAATCCTTTGATCCTGACACTCACGCCATCGGCACTGAACGTTTCATTTTCGAGCGAACCTACCGTACCACCATCAAGAGTGTAACCAAAATCGGCGCCCAGTTTTTTCATATCTGCTTTGTCGGCGCCACGACCGATCTCTTCATCGGGTGTAAAAAGGATCCTGATCTTTCCGTGTTTTACTTCAGGATGTTTCATCAGAAAATGAGCGGCATCCATGATCTCCGCCACACCCGCCTTGTCGTCGGCACCCAGCAGTGTTGTGCCGTCGGTGGTGATCACATCGTTGCCAATCTGGTTTTTTAATTCAGGATGTTCGGCAACCTTAATGACCTGTGATTTATCCGCAGGCAGAACGATGTCGCCACCCTGGTAGTTTTTATGAACCACCGGCTGCACGTTGGTGCCGGTGCAGTCCGGTGCAGTATCCACATGCGAACAAAAACACAACACCGGTACTTTTTTATCGGTGTTGGACGGAATAGTAGCATAAACATAACCATTGGCATCCATCTCCGCGTCGCTGATGCCCATGGCTTTCAGCTCTTCAACAAGAAGACGCAGCAGGTCTTTTTGTTTTTCGGTACTGGGGCAGGCAGGCGATAATGGATCAGACTGTGTATCAATTTTCGCGTAACGTATAAAACGTTCGGATACAGTAAAATTATAATCTTTGAAATTCATATAGGAGTAAAATTGAAGGACAAAAGTAACAAAATAAAGCCGTGAATTCCTTCCGGCAAATCGTGGTAAACGGGGCCGGACATCTGAATTTTTATGTATTTTGGGCCGGCCGAACCACTCACAGCATGTTTCAATTAAAACGCGATACTCATCAATTTCTGCTGAACTTTTGTTTTGTGCTTTTTATGCTGCTGATCCTGTTCAACAGGTACAGAGTGTTCCAACTGGTGAACATGCATGTGATCGATTCAGATCAGCCTTTTATGTGGATCGGTGCAACAGACTTCTCACAGTTTAAATTCTACGAGCCGCGTTTTTACGGACAAGATTACAATACATTTATGGAAGCCCTTGTCGCCGTCCCGCTGTTATGGCTTAAAGTGCCGGTTTACAGAGCCCTGCCGCTTGCCACCCACTTTATAGCGCTTTTCCCTTTTTTATTCAGCGCCGTTTACCTTTTTAAGAAAAACCGAAAAGAAATCGCCCTGCTGGTGATGGGCATTCTGATTTGTATGCCCGCGGCTTACGATGTTGTCACTGCCATTCCGCGCGGTTTTGTTACAGGTTTGTTTTTCTGTTCGTTTTATGCGGTCAGCGTGCTGAATCCCGCCAACCTGCGTTACCTCGCATTTAACACCGTGATGGGTGTATTTGCCTATTTCATAAATCCCAATTCACTTGTCGTAACAGCGCCTTTCCTCGCGTATCTGTTTTTTATGAATTACCGCGATAAAAAATATTATGCAGTGACGGGTTTGTCTCTTCTGAGTTTCATTCCTTTTCACTTTCTGTTCAATCAATTTTATATTAACCATCCGGAGTATGTGATCTACGGTTTAAAACTCGGCTTCAGACCTCAGGAATTCTTTGAGAACCTGAAAAGCCTGCCGGACAACGGATTTGCACACCTCGGGTTTTTTACCGAAGAACACGGGTTTTTTCTGCTTGCAGGATTTTTATTGCTCGCCGTATGGCTCTGGAAAAAAAATCGTCCTGCTTTTTTTTCACTGCTCGTTTGTTTTCTTTTGATCGGACTTTCCTGCCTGTTTGATAAAACCCGCGATGGATCTGAATCTGCTTTTTATTCACCTGCACGGATGTTTCTGGGGCTTTTACCGGTGATGTACCTTTTAGCGGCCAGCACTGCGCCACGTTCAAAAACTTTTAGTCTGGGCCTTGTTGTTATTGTGACCACTTATTTCTGCTTTAAACAAAAGCATCTGCCTGTACAATTGGAAGCGCACACCGATAACAGCAGATGGGCGGCTGTGGGCAAGATCAAATTAAAAGAAGCCCTTGATGTGATTAAATTTTATAAGCAGGTAGCCAACGAAAAACGCGCGCCGCTGATCGTTTGTTCCAGCAGGTACTGGCTCAGCACCTATATTACTTACGGCGGACCTTCGCTTTATGCGGATTATCCTGCAACCATAGAAGTAGAATCGGAACGGCGTTATTACATCAGAAATAACTACATGCAAAAGGTGTCGCCCCGGTTCCTGTTTTTATCAGATGATTTTAATATTGATAAAAAAGTGAGCGATGCAGGCTTCAGCATTCAACGTCTGGATGATTACGGCATGTTCCTGGTATCAGACAATACACTGACACTTCGCCGGTTCAACGACATTGTATTACAAATAGAAACGGAAAATAAAAAACAGCGCTGAAACTCAGGCTACCTTTAATTGATTAAGGCGCGCGTTCTTCAATTTTTCAAGGGCGTAATCCAGGGTTACGGTGAACTGTTTCACTGGTTTTTCCTCACTTGGCAGGGTGTACATGATGTCGGTCATGATGGCCTCGCAAATGCTGCGCAGACCCCTTGCGCCCAGTTTAAATTCAATGGCCTTGTCAACGATCAGGTTCAGCACGTCTTCTTCAAACTCCAGTTTGGTGCCTTCCATTTTAAACAATTGCCTGTATTGTTTGATGAGCGCATTCTTTGGCTCGGTCAGGATCTGGCGAAGCGCGTTCCTGTCGAGTGGTTTTAAATAGGTAAGAACAGGTAAACGACCGATCAGTTCAGGGATCAGTCCAAAAGACTTCAGATCCTGCGGTGAAATGTACTGAAGCAGGTTGCCTTTATCGATCTCCGCCGCGTTGATACTCGAAGCATATCCAACTGCCTGTGTGTTTAAACGGTTGGCGATCTTTTTTTCGATGCCGTCAAAAGCGCCGCCACAGATGAACAAAATGTTTTTTGTATTAACCTGGATCATTTTTGCGTCCGGGTGTTTGCGGCCTCCCTGTGGGGGCACGTTCACCACTGTTCCTTCGAGCAACTTGAGCATCGCCTGCTGAACACCTTCGCCGCTCACATCGCGGGTAATGGATGGATTATCACTTTTACGCGCGATTTTGTCTACTTCATCAATAAACACGATCCCTTTTTCGGCAGCGGCCACATCGTAATCAGCGGCCTGCAGCAATCGGGTGAGAATGCTTTCAACGTCCTCGCCAACATAACCGGCTTCTGTAAGCACAGTTGCATCGGCAATACAAAACGGCACGTTGAGCATG
>CAZFCR010000262.1:0-5429 GCA_964517305.1 uncultured Akkermansia sp. | reverse complement strand
ATGACGATCGTCTGATATATTAAACTAAGGATCAACTTTTATAGGTCTTCAGAAATGCGAGCCATTCATTCAGCATTTTGCCTTTGAGCACCCGCGGAAATTTACTTTGACCTCCCAGTTTGTTTTTGCTTGCAAGAAAATCGATAAACGCATCGTTAGGCATAACGTGAATAAGAATCTCCTTTAATGCGTGGCGTCTTTCCACGGCGTAATCGTCGTTCAGCGTTTTAAGATGGTCGTCGAGTTTCTGTTTCAGCACCGCCTCGTCGGCGGGTTTGTCGGTACCGATGTACCATTCGTGGGCAAACAATCCCTGGTAAGGTGTGCCCACTACACAAAATTCATTGATGCTGAGGCCCATGTCATCGGCTACGAGCCTGATGGCGCGGTTCATATTGTCTACGCTGAGGTGTTCTCCGCATAAACTTAAAAAATGTTTGGTGCGTCCGGTGATAATAATCTCGCAACGCTGCAGGTCGGTGAATTTGATGGTATCGCCGATAAGGTACCGCCACGCGCCGGCACAGTTGCTGATGAGTACGGCGTAATCTTTGTCGAGTTCCACTTCGGTAATGGTAAGCGCCTTAGCACCGGGTTTTACGTTGCCATCGCCGTCAAAGTTTTCTTCGGTAAAAGGCACAAATTCAAAAAACACCTTGTTGTCGGTGAGCAGTTTCATGCCCTGCTGTTCGTTGGGTCTTTCCTGAAAGGCAAGAAATCCTTCTGAGGCCATGTACGTGTCGAGGTAAATGAGTTTTTTACCGCAAAGCGCGTCAATGCTGTTTTTATAGGGATGGATGGCAACGCCCCCATGCACAAATACCGCCAGGTTAGGCCAGATATCGTGAATGGTCTTCACGTTATAATGTTTGATGATGCGCTCAAAAAGGATCTGGATCCAGGCCGGAACTCCACAAATAAAACCAACGTTCCACTGACGGGCTTTTTCAACGATCTCCTGCAGTTTATTTTCCCAGTTACTTAAAGAACGGATGTCCGGTCCCGGTAACGAAAAATTCTGGAACCACCTTGGCTGGGTGCCGGTAGTAATACCGCTGAGGTCGCCGCTGAAATAAGTACCGTTGTAGTTAAGGTTGGTGCTGCCGCCAACAAACAGGATCTCGGTTTCGTACTGCTCTTTGGTGAAATTAAAGTGTTTGGTGGAGATGATCTGTTTGAGCGTGCCGCGCTGAATACTTTTGATCATATCGCGGGTTACCGGAATGTGTTTGCTCGACGATTCTGAAGTGCCGGAACTGAGTGCAAAATAATTGATCTTGCCGGGCCAGCAGACATCCTTCTCACCTTTAAGCGCCCTGTGCCACCAGGCATCGAAAATACTCTGGTAATCATAAATTGGAACCGTGTTCTGGAAAGTTTTGATAGGATCTTCCATAAAGGCCATCTCGCTGAAACCAAAATGTTTTCCAAAGCTTGTGAAAGAAGCCTTGCTGATGAGTTTGCTCAGCTGACGCACCTGCTGGTTATAAACATTCTTGCGTCCGGGGATCCGCGAACGGATGTCGATGGCGCTTTTAATTATGGAACCTAAAATAGGCATGTTGTTGTTTCAGTTAATGTCGTTAACAGGTTCAAAAAATTATTTGATGTACCTGAAGTCCTGGTTGTTTTTCAGTGACTTTAAAGAGTGGTAAATGAGTTTGATCACTTCTTCCACATCCTGTTTATGAACGGTTTCAACGGTGGTGTGCATGTAACGCAGAGGCAAAGAAATCAGCACGGATGCAATCCCGTCGGTTGAATACGCAAAAGCGTCCGTATCGGTGCCCGTTGAGCGCGAAGCCGCCTGTCTCTGAAATTCTATCTTGTTTTTTTTGGCCGCGTCAATCACCAGTTTTAAAAGGTTGTTCTGAACAGCAGGGGCGTAGCTTAATACCGGACCTTTACCACAGGCAAGGTCACCGCTCGCGATCTTGTTCATCATCGGACTTTGTGTGTCGTGGCAAACATCAGTAACAATGGCCACATCGGGTTTAATTTTGCGCGCAATCATCGTAGCGCCGTTTAAACCTACTTCTTCCTGAACAGAGTTAACGAGATACAGTCCGAACGGCAGTTTGTCCTTATTTTCTTTCAGCATCCTGGCTACTTCGGCAATCATAAAACCACCAATGCGGTTGTCGAGCGCGCGACCAACATAATAACGGTCGTTAAGTTCAGTCAGTTCATCCTGGTAGGTTACCACGCAACCTACGTGTACGCCCAGGTCTTCCACTTCTTTGGCCGATTTGCAGCCAATGTCAAGAAAAATGTTCTTCAGGCTAGGGGCTTCTTCTTTGGCGGCGTCGCGCACGTGGATGGCCGGCCAGCCAAATACACCTTTTACAATGCCTTTGTCGGTGTGGATGTTCACGCGCATCGAGGGTGCAATCTGGTGATCGCTGCCACCATTGCGGCGCAGGTAAATAAACCCATCCTTGGTAATGTAATGAACAAACCAGCTGATCTCATCGGCGTGGGCCTCAATAACCACTTTGTATTCGGCTTTTGGATTGATCACACCAACCGCAGTGCCGTAAGTATCAACAAAATACTCGTCAATATAGGGTTTAAGGTAATTTAACCAGATCTTCTGACCCGCTGTTTCAAAACCTGTGGGAGATGGATTGTTAAGGTATTCGTAAAGAAATTTGGTGGAAGCTGTATTAAGAATTGATTTTGTTTTGGCCATACGATCAGATTTATGAAGGCTAAATTAACGCAAAAAAAACGGAAAATAAAAGTGAATTGTGTGCGCGGGCGAATACCTCAAAGCCTTGTAAATACTGCCTGTAAGCGGTAATTATTTTTTATTTTTTTCGCGGGCCCAGGTTTTGTATTCGTTCTGCTGCTCAGATTTAAATGCGGGGGCCCTTCTGAGTGGCTCGCAGGGTTTAAGAGAGGCGCGGCAGTCAGCCGGCAGCTGCTGGTAAAGCTGTGTTCCCTGTGTTTTCCAGGCAATCATTTCATCGCTCACGTCTTTGATTATTTTCGCGGGATTGCCTACCACCACTTTGCGGTTGTCGATCTGCATCTCGGCGGGAACAAAAGCAAGGGCGCCAACTATACATTCATCGCCGATCACCGCGTTGTCCATGATCACACTGTTCATGCCAATGAGCGCATTGCGGCCTATGGTAGCGCCATGAATAATGGCTCCATGTCCGATGTGCGCTGCTTCTTTCAGTAAAACAGTAGTGCCCGGAAACATATGAATGGTGCAGTTCTCCTGAACATTGCAGCCGTCTTCTATGACGATCTGACCCCAGTCGCCGCGAATGGCTGCGCCGGGACCAATGTACACGTTTTTACCGATGATGACATTGCCCGTAACCGTTGCGTTAGGATGAACAAACGCTGTCCGGTCAACTACGGGCCGGTAACCCCTGAATTCAAAAATATTGGCCATAAACACAAAAATACACTTTTGTAAGGATAATCATACATCGGTGAACAGCCTGAGTAGGCCCTCAAACCCTTGCTACACGCTGGATTTGGAAGATACTACAATACGTAGCAATATTTTGCGGTAAATCGTAGTAATTTTAGAGTATAAAAACTGATCGTATGAACACTTCAGCAGCAAGATCTTCGACCCTCAAAGAGTGGAGTAATTTTATGACCGTTCTTAACGAAAAAAAGTATTCAGATAAACCGCTCCTGCACAAAGCACAGGCGCCGAGTCGCATCATGGTGGATCTTGAAAAACAATTCTCGCGCATTGAAAGGCCGGCCATTTTCCGTCGCCTTGGCAAACACCGGCAGCTGAGTCTGCAGTTTGCTTAAAATAAAAAAGCCCCTTGCGGGGCTTTTAAGATTATAAGATTAAATGACGATCTCGTCCATGTCCTTGTTAAAAAACTTGTACTCCATGATGCCCTGTCCGGATGCACCCTGAACTTTTACCCATTGTTTGTGTTCAAAGTACCATTTCCACTGCCGGCTTCTGAACATGCCGCCTTTGGTAATGTAAGCCTCAATGTATGGATGGATCTGAAGCGTAATGTTTTTCTGGTTTTGTTCTTTTAAGATGAACCTGAGTGTATTTTCAACCTGGTCAACAAAAAGGATGCTTGGTTCAACCTTACCGGTTCCGCCGCAGCTCGGGCAGGTTTCAAGCACCTCCACATTCACTTCAGGGCGAAGCCGCTGACGGGTGATCTGGATGAGTCCGAATTTACTCGGCGGTAAAATATTGTGTTTGGCCCTGTCGCTTTTCATCTCTTCCTTGAGTTTGTCAAAGAGGAGTTTGCGGTTATCGGCGTGGTGCATGTCAATAAAATCAACCACAATAATACCGCCCATATCACGGAGTTTTAACTGGCGCGCCACTTCCACGGCGGCTTCCAGATTAACGTCCAGAGCGTTTTGTTCCTGTGTATTATCGCTTTTGGCGCGGTTGCCGCTGTTCACATCAAACACATGGAGCGCTTCAGTATGCTCAATAACAAGGTAAGCACCGCTTTTCATGTGAACGGTTTTTCCGAACAGACTTTTTATCTGCTTTTCGATGCCATAGGCATCAAAGATCGGCAGCTTGCCATTGTAAAGTTTAAGAATCTCCAGTTTCTCAGGCGCGATGGTTTTGATGTATTGTTTCAGTTCATCATAAACGGTTACGTCGTTAACATGGATCGCATTAAAAGAGGCATTCAGAAAATCGCGCAGAATGGCACTGGTCCTGTCAACTTCACCCAGCACACGCATAGGCGGTTGCGATGTTTTTAATGCGCGGTAACATTCTTCCCAGCGTTTTACCAGGTCGTTCATGTCGCCCTCAAGATCATTTACCGATTTTCCTTCGGCCACAGTGCGTACGATCAGTCCAAAATTCTTTGGTTTGATCTTGTGCATCAGTTCTTTCAGCCTGTTCTTTTCTTCAAAATTTCTGATTTTGGAAGAAACAGAGATCTTTTCCGAAAAAGGGATCAACACCAGGTAACGGCCGGCAAGGCTGATCTCTGTGGTGATGCGCGGACCTTTTGCACTGATGGGTTCTTTGGCCACCTGAACAAGCAGGTTCTGGCCTGATTTAATGATGTCGTTGATCTTCCCGTCTTTTTTGATCTCAGGCTCGTTCTTAAAATACATCAGGTTGCTCACATTTTGTTTCCCGTTTTGGGTGTGTTCAACGTATTTTATAAGAGATTGTGCCTGAGGACCAAGGTCGAGATAATGAAGAAATGCGTCTTTCTCGTAGCCAACATCCACAAATGCGGCATTGAGTCCCGTCATCACCTTCTTAGCCTTTCCGAGGTAAATATCGCCTACCGAAAATTTTGAATTATTTTTCTCGCGGTGTAACTCAACCAGACGTTTATCGTGCAGCAGAGCTATAACAACTTCGTTAGGCGTGGAATTAATTATTAATTCTTGGTTCACGCGCTTAATTTTTTAATTTGAATAATAAACAGGTTGATACAGTGCCT
>CAZFCR010000261.1:0-5449 GCA_964517305.1 uncultured Akkermansia sp. | reverse complement strand
CATGATCAACGAATACCTGGATGCACTGGAATATCAGGAGACCGAACTTTTTGCTGTTCAGAATCACCTTCAGAATTCTCTTGGGTACGACGATGAGGAAGGCGGCATCCGCAACCCTTTGCTTAAACAGGAATTACAAAAACGTATTCAGAAAAATCCACAGAAAGTGGTGCTGACAGAGTTCCTCATCTTTATCCAGAAACAACAGAAAGATTTTAATGGAGCCTTTGTTCAGTCGCGCGCGCTCGATAAAAGGATGAAAGAAGAAGGGCAGCGCATTTACGAACTCGCGAAAATATGCGTCAGCAACGGTGATTACGAAACAGCCAAACGTTGTTACGATTACCTGACGGAGAAAGGTCCTTCCAGTCTTTATTATGACATCTCCGTGATTGAAGGGCTGAATATGGAATACCTCGCTCTTGCCGAAAAACCAAAACCTTCAACCGAATCACTGACATTGCTGGAGACGCGTTTGAACGACGCTTATAAAAAGTACAGCAAAAATTTCCTGAATGCACAATTATTAAAAAGCCTCGCTTCCGTTAAAGCCTATTATCTGGGGAAACCCGACGAAGCCATTATTCTGCTCACCGAATTTCTTGAACAGCCTGGTATAGAAGCAGGTTTAAAAGCGGAGTTCAAGATCATGCTTGCGGATATTCACCTTGTGAGCGCCGATATCTGGGAAGCATCACTGTTGTATTCGCAGGTAGAAAAAGATTTTAAGTATGAACCTATTGGTAAAGAGGCAAAATTCAGGAATGCAAAACTGAGTTTTTACGCAGGCGATTTTGAGTGGGCTAAAACTCAGGCTGATGTGCTGAAAGGGGGCACAACGCAATTGATTTCCAACGACGCGATTGATTTGAGTCTCATCATCAGCGACGCCATAGGTGTGGATACCAACGACGTGCCTTTGCGGATGTTTGCCAGCGCCGAACTGATGATCCTGCAGCACCGTTATTCAGAAGCCATCATCCGTATGGACAGCATCAATCAGTTGTTCAGCAGCAACACACTGGGGGATGATATTTATTTTAAGAAGGCGGCCATCTATGAGAAGCTCGGACAGTATGCGGAAACGGAGGCTATGTACAAAAATATTCTCGAGTATTATCCTTCTGATCTTTATGGTGATGACGCGCAGTTCAGGCTTGCGGAATTGTATGAAAACAAATTGAACGATAAAGACAAGGCCAGGGCTGCATACCAGGAAGTGCTCTTAAAATATCCGGGCAGTATTTTTACAGTGGAGGCGCGGAAACGTTTCAGAAACCTGCGCGGAGACAATCTGAACAATTAAAGTGGACATTGTTTATCAGCCGGTAATTCAAACAATAGAGGGCCCTGGTTCATTCGCTCTCGATGTGCTGCGACTCGACCTGATTGATCCGGAAATCAGCGGCAACAAATGGTTCAAGCTCAGGTATAATTTAGAGGAAGCTGTCAAGAGAGGTTTCGGTCACATTGTAACTTTCGGAGGCGCGCATTCTAATCACCTCGCGGCTACAGCTGCGGCCTGCTCAAAGTACGGATTGCGCTGCACGGCTGTGGTTCGCGGCGAAGTATCTGCGGATCTTAGTCCAACCCTTCTGAAGGCGCGTACAGATGGCATGAACCTGTTGTTTGTGACACGGGAAATGTATAAGAACAAAGAGTCTGATTTGTTTATGGACTGGCTTCGCATGCAGTGCGGACCGCATTGGCTGATCCCCGAAGGCGGTAACAATGCTCAGGGAATCGAAGGATGTGCGGAGATACTTGAACCGGACTGGGATTACCGGCATGTTTTCTGCGCCTGCGGCACCGGTACAACCTTTGCGGGCCTCGTAGCTTCTGCCGGCGAAGGCCAATGGATACACGGGATGAGTGTGTTGAAAGGGCCTAATGCTTTACCTGCAGAGGTACAGGGATTTCTTGATAAGATGTATCCCGATAAAAAATTGAAGGTGCTGGACAATACAGATATTTCTCTGCGTGAACAACATGACATCAATAATGCCTTCGCGCTTTCGGGTTACGCCGGATTTGCAAAAGAACTGATCGATTTTAAGGATGATTTCGAGAAACAATATGGTATACCGCTCGATCATGTTTATACCGCTAAATTGTTTTATGGTGTTTTTAAGCTGATGGAAAATGCCGGTAAAAATGCCTTGGGAAGCGTATTGGTCATCCATTCAGGCGGTTTACAGGGGAATGCAGCTTTTGAGCGGCGTTACCAGCTGAACCCGGCGCGATAGGTAAAACTGAACCAGCCGTAGGCCTGACGCGGATCAAGCAGGGTTCCCTGTGGTGACGACACGATTTTTACAAATCCAAAACCCATTGCCAGGGTCTGTACTATCTTTTCACTTGAGCGACCAAACCGCCAGCCCATCTGGGTTTGAAGCGTGTAGGCTTCCACTTCTCTCAGAAACACATCGGTGCCATAACGGAACCGGGGCCCGATAAAAAATCGCGAAAATTCTTTTTTAGAAAGATAAAAATTAACGTCCATGCCGGTGATAAAATTAACGCCGGTGATGCGCCTGATGGCAGCAAAGCCGGTATCTATGCCGGTCTGATAAATAGGTCCGAAGGGGTCGAAGGTAAGCGAAAGTGGTACTGCGAATCCGATTTTTTCGTCATCGCTCAATCGTTCGTATACAAACGTGGCCCTTCCCACAAAAATGCCGAGGGGCTGCACGGTAAGTGAGTTGCGGCGCATTTTTGACGGATCTGTTTTTTTATCGGGCTCGCCGCCTGGTGCAAAAATGTAACGGGTACCCTCAGCTGTTTCAGCAAGAAGCAGGTCCGATCGCAGGATCTGTTCGGTGGCGGAACTGTCGGATTGTCTGAAATAAACAAGTTCTTTTGAAACAGAGATCAACTGACCTTTGCGGACACCCCCGTTTTTATAGATCAGTTTATCCTGCGCCTGCAAAATAAACGATGAGAGGAGAAAGGATATGATGAATAACTGTTTCATTAAAAATAATATCCCGCGTTAAGTCCAAAATACCATTTAAGAAGCAGGGTTCTCTCAACAGGAAGGGTTCCGGCAGGATTACCGCGGTTGTTCATAAAATTGTATTGTTTTTTATAATCGCCCTTCAGGTTAAAACCACCAATCGAAAAAAGTGTCTTCACAAAAAAGCTGTTGGTGATCCTGTAGTGTTTGCCAATACTGAAGAGTGTTGCCAGCTGATGGCCTTCAGCGGGTTGGTAACTAACCAGCACCGATTTTACACCACCGCTCATTACCGTATCTTCGCTCAGGCTGCTGAAGTTGATCGCAGTGTATTTAAAAAAAAGGCCAACGTAAAATGATCTGGTTTTATTCAGAGATTTCGGATAATAGTTCATGAAGAGTCCCAGGTCGTATAGTTTTCTGGCATTGCTCAGAATAAAAATATGCGGAGTATAAATGGTAGCGCGTGGGTTGATGTTATAAGCACCCATGATGCCAAATCCTATTTCCTTGGTTTTGTTGATCCTTTCATAAAAACAGGATACATCTGCGTTGATCAAAGCAAGTGAGTTGAAAGAAATAAGATTCTGCCGGGGAAGTTCATTTACGTTGTTGGCCAGACTTATCTTGCCGGGTCTGGCGCTGGCGGTTACATTAGCGCGCGGCTGATTGATGATTTCTGTGGTGCCATTTCTGAATTCAAGGAGGAGGATCTCTGCACGCGGAATGCGTTCAGTGGCACCGTCGGTGAGCACTGCCACATCTTCGGTGCCAACCTCTGTTATTTTCCCTGTGGTTTTAGAGCCGTTAAGCAGGTAAACGGAGTCCTGTGCCCTGCCAGGCAAAGTAAAAAAAAGGAGGATGGCCGTGATGAGTGTTTTCAAACCGGACAAAGATAGGAATAAAGGCGCATTGGCTCAAAAATGCCGGGGACACAAAGCCCATAGTTTTGGATAAAATGCACAAACTATGTATCTTTAAGGATAATTTTTTAAAAGTATGGGATGTAGCAGTGGATGTGGTACGGGCAGTAACGGAATCCCCGCGGGATGTAATAACAATGGCTCCTGCGGCACCGCCGACGGATGTAACAAACTTACCGTATTCGACTGGCTGGGAAACATGAGTCTTCCTGCTGGCCAGAAACCGTTTGACATAGTTGAAGTGCGTTTTAAAAATTCGCGCAAGGAGTTTTTCAGGAACAATAATAACCTCAGTTTAAATGTGGGCGATGCCATCGCAGTTGAAGCCTCTTCCGGTCACGACATTGGAACGGTTTCATTAACCGGAGAACTGGTTAAACTTCAGCTGAAGAAAAAGAACATCAGTTTCGACAGCGATGAAATCCGAAAGATCTACCGCAAGGCCAAACAGGCTGATATTGATAAATGGAAAGAAGCGCAATCGCTCGAAGTCAACACCATGTACAGGGCAAGAACCATTGCTCTGAAACTTGGTCTGGAAATGAAACTGAGCGATGTGGAATACCAGGGCGATAAATCAAAAGCTATTTTTTATTATACGGCCGATGCGCGTGTTGATTTCAGAGAACTTATCAAAGTTCTGGCAGATGAATTTAAGGTGCGCATCGAAATGCGTCAGATCGGTTCAAGACAGGAAGCTTCCCGTTTAGGCGGAATTGGTTCCTGCGGAAGAGAATTGTGCTGCAGCACCTGGCTCACCGATTTCAGAACTGTGAATACCAGCGCCGCGCGTTATCAGCAACTGTCGCTCAATCCACTTAAGCTTGCGGGCCAGTGCGGTAAATTAAAGTGTTGTCTGAACTACGAACTCGACAGCTACGTAGACGCGCTGAAAGAATTTCCGGATATGGATGGAAAAAAACTGCTCACCAAAAAAGGCGACGCGTTTCTTCAGAAGACCGATATTTTCCGTCGCATGATGTGGTTCAGTTACCGGAGTGATCCGGGAGTTTTTATCCCAATGCATGTAGACATCGTGAAAGGCATTCTGGAAAGCAACAGCAAGGGCGAATTGCCTGAGGCGCTTATCCCATCGGTTAAAGCAGTAGAAAAAATTCTCAACGTGGAAGCGAGTTTCGAAAATGTGGTTGGACAGGACAGTCTGACCCGTTTCGACAGGAAAGGCGGCAACAAGGGTGGCCGGGGAGGTAACAGACCCAATCGCAACAAACCCAAAGCGGCTGCAGGAGAATCTGCCGCAGGCGCAGCGGCTTCTAAAAATCAGGGGCAGAGAAATGCGCAGCCAAGAAAAGAACAAGGCAACAGGCCACCACGCGATCCGAATAACAAAACACCGCGCGAACAGGGTAACCGTCCGCCACGTGAACAGGGCAGCAGACCACCGCGTGATCAAAATGCAAACCGTGCGCCGCGTGAAGGTGGTGCACCAAAACCAACCCAACAGAATAAACCCAATCAGAACAGGGAGCCAAGAGAACCAAGGAAACCACAGGGACGCAATCCAAACAGGAACAACAATCAGGGCGAAAGACCGCCCAAACCAAATAAC
>CAZFCR010000260.1:0-5451 GCA_964517305.1 uncultured Akkermansia sp. | reverse complement strand
TATGGCGAACTTGCCGGCATGATGCCCGACGCGGGCGGCCAATTTATTTATCTCAAACGCGCGTTCGGGAAAATGACCTCTTTTGTTTATGGCTGGACTGTTTTTATGGTGATACAAACGGGTGTGATAGCCGCTGTGGCGGTCGCATTTGCGCGGTTCACAGGAGTGTTTGTGCCTTTTTTTGATGAAAGCAATATTCTTTTACAAATTGGTAGATTTTCTTTTTCCAGCACACAATTACTCGCCGTTTTGAGTATTGTTTTTCTTACCTGGCTCAACAGCCTCGGCATTAACAACGGGCGCATAATTCAAAGGGTGTTCACAAGTACGAAGATCCTTGCTTTGTTCGCGTTGATCGTAATCGGATTTGTGGTGGGATCAAAAACCGGTTACTGGAAACAGAACCTGTCACTTCCTTTCACACCGCCTGAAGGTATTTCTTTTCATACTGCACTCTTATCGGCTCTGGGTGTAGCCCTCATTGGCTCTCTTTTCAGCAGTGATGCCTGGAACAACGTTACTTTTATTGCGGCAGAAATTAAAAACCCGAGTAAAAATATTCCACTCGGACTTTTTATAGGCGTATCCATTGTCACCGTGTTGTATGTGATGGCCAACATCGCCTATTTTATGCTGCTTCCGGCGCTGGGTTCGCCAGAGGGCACCACACCAGTGGAGCGGGGCATTGCTTACGCCGTTAACGACCGCGTAGGCACCGCAGCCATGCACGGTGTATTTGGTGATTTCTCGGTTTACCTTATGGCCCTGCTTATCGTGATCTCAACGTTCGGTTGCAACAACGGGCTCATCCTTTCCGGTGCCAGGCTTTTCCAGGCCATGGCCAACGATGGTCTCTTTTTTAAACAGGCCACACACATCAACAGACACCAGGTTCCTTCAAAAGCGCTCTGGTACCAGGCCTTATGGGCGTCGGTGCTTTGTGTGAGCGGCTCCTACGGATCACTGCTCGATTATTGCACCTTTGCATCGCTGATATTTTACATCATTACCATTGCCGCCCTTTTCCGTCTCCGGAAAAAAGAGCCGCAAACACCAAGGCCGTACAAAGCTTTTGGTTATCCCCTCGTTCCCGCTTTTTATATTGTTGTGGCAGGTGCCATTTGTATAGATTTGCTTATCTTTAAATCAACCAATACCCTTCTGGGGTTACTCATCATGGGTCTTGGGATTCCGGTTTATTATCTATTCAGCCCAAAAAAGAATGATCAACAGTTTCATCAATAACTACTTTGGTTTTAATAAACAACAACGCAGCGGCTTACTTGTCTTAATGTTCATCAGTCTTTTTTTGCTGATCGTTCGGATCGTGTATCCTTATTTTCTTCCGCCCGGACCGGTTCAGGTTAAGAATCTTCCGCTAGTTTTCGACTCCTCATTTGCCAGGCCATCACCTGCAGAAGGAAAGATGAACGGATCAGGTGAGCTTTTCAGGTTTGACCCTAACGCAGTGACGTATGATGAACTGTTGCGTCTGGGACTGAACAAAAAAACGGCAGGCACCTTTATTAAACTCCGGAATAAGGGATTTGTGTTTAAAATAAAAACAGATCTGAAAAAAGTATACGGAATAAACGAGATACTTTATTCAAATCTTGAACCGTACATTTATTTTACAGAAACGAAAGAAAATTTTAATTACAAAAAACTACCGCTACAAACAAAGCCCGCCCGGCAATCGCAGCGCGTTGAGTTAAACACGGCTGACAGCCTGACTTTGCTGGCAGTGAATGGTATCGGGCCATCTTACGCCAAGAGGATTTTAAAGTATCGGAGTCTCCTGGGTGGCTACATTTCTGTTGAACAATTAAAAGAGGTGTATGGATTAAGTCCTGAAACATACGAGAAGATCAAAGATCAGTTCAGTGTCGATGCTGCTCTTATAAAAAAAATCGATCCCAATCGTGACGATTTTAAAAAGGTGAACGCCCATCCTTATATTACCTATGAATTAACCAAAACCATTTTCGACTGGCGTCGCAAAACCACGATCAATAGCAGGAATTTTCAGGAAATAATTAAAAACGATACTTTGTACTGGAAGTTAAAACCCTATCTGATTCTGGACTGATCGATATTTCAAAATGCTAATCCATCAAAATTCAACACTACCCAGATAAAATATTTTATAGCGGCCCGGCTGTGTTTCGCCGGCGGAGATAAAGTGAAGTTTACCATCAATTTCCTTTACCAGTAAGCTTAGATCTTCAGGCGTGGATTTGTATATTCCCTTAATCGGCATTTCAACCAAACCTAATTTATCTGAAATAGCACACCTATCCAATGTTTCGAACGAGGCTCCATTAAAATTTTCGAAGTAGAAGAGAATATGACCCGGAACTATTTCGAAGGTGTGAAAACCAGATTCCTCCCCGTCGTACATGATTTTTTTGTCTGCTGAAATTTTCATTTTGTTTATATTATTTCAACAATTGTTTTAATTACATTCGGTAAAACACTCCTTGCTATATTATCTCTTCGTGGATAATAAATATCAAACAGAATCATTGCTCATTTACTAATTTAAACCAATGACCAATAGTCATGATAACCATTTCTTATGATATTGCCACAGTGAGCCGGTCGTTTTCTACATAGAGGCGTTATTTTAGTATGTGGATCATTTTCGATTGTCAAACAACGATAATTTTTGTGCCGTTTATAGAAGTTGATTCAGCAACTTTCTTTATTTCATCTTTTTCCTCATTTGAGACAGGTCCGGAAGACGGAGGATCCCAGGTTTCGATTGAATTAAGATCCAAGTAAAATACTGGTGGAGAGAACGTGAGTTCACCCTGAGCAATTGTTGATTTTCCGTTCATGAGAATGTTGATGGAGCCTCTGCTGATTATTTTAAGTGTTATTTGCATTAAAGATTATTCTTCAAAAGGGTGTCGAGTTTAGGAGTCAACCCGCTTTTTCTAGGCAATCTCCCAGATGCCGAGACCGTTTATTTGTTGATAGCTAACAACCTCTTCGAATATTTTTTCTTTATCATTAACAGAATAAGTGGTTAAGAGCGCCACAGAGTTCGCTTACTACCAGGAGAAAAATGCAAAAGCGGGGGCAAGTTCATTTATTCGGCAGATTTTGCTTCCTGCGAGCACACTTGCGATAACTTTTCCTGAGGAAAAAATATATTCAACCTGGCTAAACTCATTTTTCCAAAGTACTTTTTTTGCTTGAGATATCGTGATATGGTTTTTTTCAATCATAATACCTTGCGGTCGGTCAATTTGTATTTCATTATTCTCGCCAAAAGTAAAAATGAGTCTGTCAACTGACTCTTGGTAGTTTATCGAATTTAGAAGAAAAAAATTATCACCCGGTTTGCCGACAGAGTCCCCCGAAACACAAATATCCCCAGTAGTGAAGATACCGCCACTTTTTAGGTTTTCTATGAGTGAATAAACGTTAGTCATGTAAATATCCGGTTTTATAGTCATCAAGTCCATTAAAGAATGTTTTCTGTGCAAAATCAAACCTCTGAATTGTCATCGATTGAAAATATTGGAACATGATGGCAGTTTATAACAGGTAAATGTAGCCTAGAGAATAGATTTTATATCGGCCGGGTTGTGTTTCTCCGGCGGAAAAAAAGTGGAGTTTATTGTAAATTGCCTTAATTAAAATACTTAAACCTTCAGGCGTCGATACATAGAGACCTTCAACTGCACCTTCAACTAAACCTAATTTTTCAGCAATAACCAGCATGCCATTACCCAGTTCCCCAATAGCTTCATGGTTCAGTTTGTTCAATGAAGGGTATGTATAGTCGGAAATTATAGGAGCTTTGAAAAAGTCATTCTCAATTCCGTCAAAAATAAGGTGTTTATCTTTTATTATTTTCATTTAAGAAGATTCCACGGTGTAAAGCAACCTGTATAAGTTTGTTTTTATTGGAGAATGAATTGCCTTCTGGCATTATTTCTGTTTCTGAGCCTTCTAATTTTTATGCTATTTCCCAGATACCATGAACGTAAACTTTATCATCCTCAAAAGATGTAGTGCCGCTTGTGCAGTATATCAGCAGAAACTTGCGGTCATTTTCTTTTTTTAGAGCTGCATAACATGGATATCTGTCATTCGAAATCCCGTCGTCTATTATTGCGACCAGATGATCTTTATGCCCCCAGAATTTTCACCGCGCTCCTCCGACATCTTCCGCCTTTCTCTCCAGTGAATTGAAAAAGGCTAGGGAGAGGGCAATCAAAGCTCTGCATAACCAAGGTAAAATATTTTGTAGCGTCCTGGTTGTGTTTCACCTGCTGACACAAAATGTAGTCCACGATCTGTTTCTTTCACAAGTACGCTCAGATCTTCAGGCAGGGATCGATAAAGGCCGGTGATTGTATCTTTCGTTAAGCCAAGCTTCTCTGCAATTTCAAGCAATCCAATGCCTAAATCACTAATAATTTTATGATTTAGTCGTTTAAAAGATCTGAATGGATGATCGGGAAGCACTTCGTGCGAAAACAAGAAGTTTTCCTCCCCGTCAAAAACCATGCGCTTATTTGCCCACACTTTCGTTTTATAAAATTTCTACAATAAATTTATCTTCTAGTAACTCTGAAATGGACATCTTAAATCTATATTGCATCTGCAATCCTAGCTAACTAAACTAAGGAATTGCTTTTACACTCAATGTTCCGTCAATCCTACTTCATGAATTTTTTTGGATCGCTTTGCACTTCTTCATATAACGTTTGAATATACTCGGCTCCACGACCTTTATACTTAATCACCTGATCTTCGGATAAAACATGTTTTATTTCGAAGAGAGCAACCCCGCCACAGATAGCATCTAATATAAATTGCCCCGCTTCTTCATAAAAAGTGTATTTCCATGGAATATGTATTAAAACTTGTTTCATTTGATCGGGACTTCAATATATGAATTTTTAGGAACTTGTTGGATGACGGCCTCGGATAGTCCGTTCGCCAGTTGTCCACCTGGCAACCAAAACTCGTTTGCTCCCATCTCGTTGCCAGATGGTATTCTAACATTTAGCCGACTCGGATAAGGAACATCTATCCTCACTAACTCAATGTTTGACCATGCACCGGTCGGTATTCCCAATTCTATTTCAATTTTAGATATATCATAATTACATCTCTCAAGCAACGCATCCATCTCTGGTTTAGGCATTATAAACTGACCATCGGGTCTTCCCACAAGGTCTCTTCCAAATTTTTCTAACGCGCTTTTTGGTACAAGAAAAGAACCTCCTTTGTTAAATTTCTCAAGATGAAATTGTATATACTTCGGATTTAAGTAAACTGAAGGATCGGGTCTCTCACCTTTAGGAATAGTCATAATACTCTCTTTATTGAATCCCGGCTTGAATGCTTTGGCCAAGTCATCCACCCCACCCCAACTCAACACCTCGTCCGGATTTTTTATCACCGTGTTTCTAAAATCCGGATCGTCCA
>CAZFCR010000259.1:0-5458 GCA_964517305.1 uncultured Akkermansia sp. | reverse complement strand
ATCAAACTACCTCTACCACTGAAACCACTTCCTCAACCAAAAACAAAACAACCAATGGTAAGAGTGGTAAAAAAGGCGGTAAGGCCGATACTACAGATCACATGAATAACCACAGCACCGGTTATAATAATCCTGGTAACAATAAATCAGGAAACGAGAACAATGCCACTACCAATGGCAAGAACAACAATAACAACAAGTCTGGAGAAAAAAACAAAAACCAGAACAACAATAACAAAAACAACAACCAGAATAACCAAAACAACCAGAACAACCAGAACACGCCGCAGGGAGAGGGCCACAGCACTTCATCAACCTCAGGTACCGGCAGCACCATGGGTACCAGCAGCACACATAACACCGGTAGCACTATGGGAACCAGCAGCACGCATAACACCGGCACTACCATGGGAACCAGCAGTACTTCTAACACCGGCAGTACCATGGGCACCAGCAGTACTTCTAACACCGGCAGTACAATGGGCACCAACAGTACTTCAAATACCAGCAGTACAATGGGCACCGGCAGCACCGCAGGCACTTCAAGCACTTACAATACCAACAGCACCGGCAGCACCGGTAGCACTGCAGGGACATCTTCAACCTACAACACAGCTACTACCGGAAGTACCGGCACCTCTTCTACAACTAACTAAAGTCAAATTAAAGTACAAAAGCCATCCTGCTGAAGGATGGCTTTTTTTGTCTGTATGAAATATTTATGGTTCGATATCCGCGCCCTGTCTTTGATGCGCATCTGCGTAGCGGTGGTCATCCTGCTCGACATCGGCGTCCGTTTAAATGATCTCGAGATTTTTTATGCCAATACCGGTGCCGTTCCCTTGCCCATGATGTTTCAGCATGCATGGAACGATTATTTTATATCGTTTCACGCAATCAGTGGTTTGTGGCAGGTTCAACTCGCCTTATTCATCATCGCCGCATTTTTTGCAGCCATGATGCTCATCGGTTTTCGCACACGTTTGTTCACGCTGCTTTCCTGGCTCATGTTGTTATCGCTGCACAACCGTAACAGCCTCATTCTGCAGGGTGGCGACGATCTGCTCCGCATGGTTTTGTTCTGGGGTATTTTTATTCCATGGGGCGCCCGTTATTCATGCGATGCCATCATGGGAAAAAAATCCTATCCGGCTCCTGCGATTTGTACGGTGGCCACTGTGGCTTACCTGTTACAGATCTGTTACATCTACACCGGCTCCGCACTGTTAAAGGGAAAAGAATGGCATACTGATTTTACAGCGCTGTATTACGTTTATGGACTGGACCAAATCGCTTATCCTTTTACACGCCAGCTCTTTTATTATCCGGAATTGCTGCGTAAAATGACCATCGGGGCTTATTATTTTGAGTTGCTGGCGCCCTTATTATTTTTTATACCATTTAAACACCAGTTGTTCAGAACTGCGGGCGTGATCAGCATCGTGTTATTTCACGGATTTAATCTGCTTACACTTTTTATTGGGATGTTCCCGCTCATCGGCATGGCCACCTCCGTTGGATTACTACCGTCATCGGCCATGGATAGTTTTGAATTCCGCTTCAGGCGCCTGAGAGACACTGTACGGGGCTCTTTCGTAAACATCGGGCTGCTGGTTCACCGCTTTATCCGGTGGCGGGCACCTGTTTATGAACATGCCAACTGGGTAGTCAACACACGCAATGCCATCCTTATTTTTCTTACCGTTTTTGTCTTCGACTGGAACTTAAGCAACCTTAAATTCGTGAGCAGCAAACTGCCGGATGATCTTCGGTTTATCGGGTACACATTGCGCCTCGATCAGAACTGGGGCATGTTTGCACCAGGTGTGTTTAAAGATGACGGCTGGTTTATTTTTGAAGGAGTGGATGAGAACGGTGAGCGATTTGACCTCCTGTCGGCGAAACAGGAACTCAGTTATAAAAAGCCCGAATCGGTAACAGGTATGTTTAAAAACGACAGGTGGCGCAAGTACTCTGAAAACATGATCCTGAGCTACAATACTTTTATGCGGGGATATTTTGCTAATTATTACAGGCGTGTCTGGAACGAAGAACATCCTGAAAGAAAGATCAGGTCGCTGGAACTGGTTTACATGAGTGAGTTTACACAACCTGATTACAAATATCAGAAACCTTCGAGGGAGGTGCTCTGGGTATGTAACGACTGATCAGCGATTCATGACTTCCATTTCGCCGAGAGAATAAGCTTCGTTACAAAGTGTGAAGTTATAGGCAGCTATCAGCTCCATTAATTCTCCGATGCTGCTCAGTTCAATTTTGAATTTTCTTACAGGGATTTTTCCTTCGGGTAAAATGCTGGATTCCGAGAACTTGTCAACCGCGTAAATCGTTAGGATGTTTTCTTTGCCTGAGAAAAAACGGAGCGCGATGATCTCAAATCTTTCTTCCTTAAAATCGGGGATGTAACGGGTGCATATTTTCCGTATGTCCTCCTGGTTAAATGTAACAGAGATCTTGCCTTTGTAGTTGTTTGTGTTTGTTAGCATATCCATTAAAACTGGAATACTTGTGCCAGGCGCCCAGGGCTTGTGAACACAGGGATTGAGGTTAAATTTACCCACAAGTTTTAAGTTCTGCCGCCAGAGGTCCCGGTCCGGATTAAAGGGCCTTCAATCGGGCATAATCAGGCATTTAAATTTTTTTATCTGTTACCCGTTTTTTTATCTGATTGGTACAGAATTTTCATAGCTGCTAACAAGAGTTCAACCGATATGACCATTACCATTCTTCCCGCACAAACAAAAGGTACCACCACCGGCGCTTCCACGCACACCGAATCGCCGACCCGCCACGCTGCCATCCTGCTTTTTGAAGAAGCTAAAAAAAGGCTGCTGGATGTAAACAAATGGGACAAACTCTGCGGACCCGCCAGCGCGGTGTTCACATTGGTGGACCGATCAGGACATGAAGTGAAAGGCAGGACGCCGGAAGTTGGTGACTTTATCCGCATCTCGCTTCCCGCTACAGCAAACAGTGAAGGGGATGGTTACGATTGGGTGCGGATTGAAGCTTTTGAAAACAGCAAGGACCTTTTGAAGGATGAGGAAATCTTTGGTTTCCGTGTACGACCATCCAAAAAACCGGAGGATAAAACCGGAGGCGAGACAGCCCATTTTTATACTTCAGAGGCAACGAGCACATTTATTGTGGTGCGTGTAAGCAGCATTGTAACAGCCATGGAAAAAGGCCGCAACGAAGTGGTCAATAAAGGTCCGTTTGGTTTTTTGAGTAAAATCAGAAACATGATCGTGGGCATGGGTGCCCGGCTTGGTTTCTCACAATCGCAATGGGGTAAACTGGTGAAGGGTGTGATCAAAGGACCGCCGCAGGAAGATTAAAAAAGGCTGAGTTGTTTCTGGATCTCAGTTTGAACAGACTGAGTCATGGCCTCTGTGCTTACCCTGATCACAGGTGTTTCTGCGAACCTGCCGGCCACGTGGATTTCAGTGTTGCCAGAGTGACGCGTGAAAAGTTCTTTGGCAAGCACCGGACAATTATTGTCTTTTGATAAATGCGACAATAATACATGGCGCATGAACGGAGGCCGATGTGTGTTAAACAGAGCGAGCGCCTGGGCATTGGAAAGATGACCCTGCCCGCCACGGATCCGTTTTTTCAGGTGATAAGGATAAGCGCCGCTCTCCAGCATCTGATCGTCGTAATTGCTCTCAAGGAAAATGGCGTGACACTGCTTAAAATGATGAATAACGTTGTTACACACATGGCCAATGTCGGTAAATACACCCACGCGTACTTCGCCGCAACTCACTACAAAACTGTGCGGATCTGCGGCATCGTGGGTTTTTTGAAAGGGCGTCACCACAAGATCGCCGATCACAACCGCCTCGTTGGTCCTGAAGGTAAAACGGAGCCGGTCTTCCAGCAACAATCGTCCTTGTTGCAGCGTGGGCGTGGTAATATAAACAGGAAGCTGATGTTTGCGTGAAAGCACTTCAAGACCACGGATGTGATCGCTGTGTTCGTGCGAAATAAAAAGGGCTTTTACTTTTTGCATGCTCAAACCGGAACGTTGCATGCGTTTTTCAATTTCTCTGCAGGAAATGCCTGCATCAATCAATACGGCCTCCCGGTCGTTGCCAACATAATAACAATTGCCATTGCTGCCTGAATTGAGTGAGGAAATATAAAGAGACATTGAGAATACAAAGTAAACAAAATTGAAGAAAGATTAAACGGGAACTTATAAGCTTTAACAACACAATGGCATTTTTATTGCAGCATCCTCAGGCCGGACAGAAATCACAGCACGAATGGGTTTAAACCTTTATAAAAAAAAGCGGGATTTTAAAAAAAGTCCTGAACCTCAGGGCGGTAAACCGGGCCAGGAGACTTTTCGTTTTGTGGTCCAGAAACACGCTGCGTCCCATCTCCATTACGATTTCAGGCTTGAACTCGATGGCACACTCAAAAGCTGGGCGGTGCCTAAAGGTCCTTCGCTGAATCCCGCTGTGAAGCGCCTCGCCATGCAGGTGGAAGATCATCCTTATGATTACAGGAATTTTGAAGGTGTCATTCCTTCGGGATATGGCGCGGGGACCGTGATGGTTTGGGACGAAGGCACTTACACAGCAGCCGGACTGGAAGGTTCTAAAAAAAAGGTATCAGCTGAATTGCGAAGACAGCTAAAAGCCGGCAAACTCAAATTTCAGCTGCAGGGTAAAAAACTAAAAGGACAATTTGTTCTGGTGAAGGCCCCGGCGCGCGGAGAAAACGCCTGGCTATTGATGAAGGTGAAAGATGAATTTTCATCTCCGGCGGATATTCTGACCAACGATACCTCCGTGCTTTCAGGAAAAAATCTTGAAGAACTCGCAGCCTCACCTTCCGCAATTTATAAGAATGGAAAATCAAAACCTGTGAAGACAGAAAAGACTGTTTCTGCAAGAATACCAAAGAACAAGGCCTCGGCAAAGTCAGGTGTCCGTAAAGCCTTTACGCTTGGCTACAAACCCATGCTGGCGACGCTTGTTGACAAACCTTTTGATGAACCCGGATGGATCTATGAGATCAAATGGGACGGTTACAGGGCCCTGGCTTTTTTAAACAAGAACAAAGCGGAACTGCGATCCCGCAACGATAAATCGTTCAACGAAAAATTTTACCCGGTGCATAAAGCGCTCGCTGACTGGGGTATCAGGGCAGTGCTCGACGGCGAGATCGTGGTGGTGAATAAGGCTGGTATTTCAGACTTTGGCGCCTTACAGAACTGGCGGAGCGAAGCAGATGGAACCCTGCTTTTTTATGTGTTCGATGTGCTGAGGTTCGAAGGAAAAGACCTTACCGGCGTTCCTTTAGAGACACGCCGCAGACTTTTAAAGGACATTCCAATAAAAAACGACATCATCCGTTTGAGCGAAAATTTTGGTGACTCAGCACAGGAATTTTTCGAAGCGGCGCGCTTAATGGGACTCGAAGG
>CAZFCR010000258.1:0-5469 GCA_964517305.1 uncultured Akkermansia sp. | reverse complement strand
CATTCACCCGCAGGGATACCACAATTTCAGGGGTTTTGAACGCTCACCACTTCCCGCTGCTTTTTTTGCGGGAGACAACTGGAGCATTCAAAAAACGGTGTGGATGGTAGATGGCTCCAATACCACGATCATTGAATATACCAATACATCGCAGGTACCTTATCTGCTGAAACTTTCTCCACACTACAGCAACCGCGATTACCACGCCCTGCTGAATGAACAGGCCAATTTTGAATTCAGGCTCAATAAACACAAAAAGAGTCACATGATTTCGGCGTATTACGGCGCGCCCCCTGTTTATTTTGCGCACAGTTCAGGCAAATTCAGCGAAAACCGTTACTGGCACAAACAGCTGCAATACACCATTGACAAAGAACGCGGACAGGGTTACACAGAAGACACCTACTGTTTAGGTCAGGTGGAACACCAACTGCAACCCGGTCAGAGCATCTTTCTTATTTTTTCAATGGAAGAGGCCATGGTTGAAAAAGATCCGGCAGCCTTAAAAAACGAAGAGATCAAAAGGCTTGCAGGCATCGCGCCTGACATAAAAAACGAATTCCTGCGCGATCTGATTATTTCGGGTGACCAGTTTTTAGTGCAACGCCGCAGTACCGAGAGTTATTCGGTGATTGCGGGTTATCACTGGTTTACCGACTGGGGAAGAGACGCCATGATCTCCATCAGGGGCCTGAGTATTTCAACAGGAAAAAAAGAGGTAGCCCGTTCGGTGATCAGCACTTTTCTTTGTTATCTGAAACAAGGCATCATCCCTAACCGATTCCCCGATTACAAAGGCGATGTCGCCGAATACAATACCGTGGATGCAACGCTCTGGCTGTTTGTGGCGCTTTATGATTACGATCGCCGTTTTAAGGACACAGAATTTCTGGAGGAAGTATATCCCAAACTCTGCGAAATTATTGTTCATCATCTCAAGGGCACCATGCACAACATCAGGGTAACCGATAAAGGTTTGCTGGCGCAGGGAGTGGATGGCGTGCAGCTTACCTGGATGGATGCACGGATCAACGACATGGTGTTTACGCCACGGCAGGGTTGTCCCGTAGAGATCAATGCCCTCTGGTACAACGCTCTGAAAATTTATGAATATTGTTCTGAACGGCTTGGCAAAGAAGTTGAGAACAACATTATCGATGTTCGCGGAAAAGTAGAAGAAAATTTTTTACGCACTTTCTGGAACCGCGACGGTTACCTGTATGACGTGGTGACGCCCGAGCGCTCGGTGGACACTGCGCTGCGACCCAACCAGGTGTACGTTCTGAGTCTTCCTTTTTCGCTGCTGCCTGAAAAAGAAAGTCGTTTTGTACTTGAAAGTATCCGCAAAAATCTGCTCACAGATTACGGTTTGCGTACACTGTACCTGCATCATCCGGATTTTAAACCGGTGTATGCGGGCGACCTGTGGACCCGCGATGCAGCCTATCACCAGGGAACGGTGTGGCCGTTTTTATCGCCTGAATATTTTCTTGCCTACCTCAGGCTGAATAATTTTTCTGACGAAGCAAAAAGAGCGGTTGAAGACGCCCTTCAGCCGCTGATCCGTCACTTTTATGAAGAGCAATGCCTTCATGGTATCTCTGAGATCTTTGACGGGCTTGATCCCCGTGAAGGAAAAGGATGTATGCACCAGGCCTGGTCGGTAGCCAATCTCATTTACCTGATCATGGAAGGCGGCCTGCAGCCCGAAAAAAAACAACGCGCTTCAAAAGTCTTTGCAGCAGAATAATCCGTTTGGCCTAAACCTGTATCTTAGCGCCATGCCGAGTTTCCGCATCTGGTATTTTTTGCTGATCACCATTTTCTTTTTCCCCGCAAAGGGCCAGAACTGTGGCATCACCCAACATGCCTTTAAAACCGGCGAGGAACTTCATTACAAAGTGGTTTACAACTGGGGTCCCATGTGGCTTGAATCGGCCCACGCCAGTTTCAGGGTGCGCAGCGCCAAACACCTTGGCAGGTCTTGTTACTGGCTCAGTGGCGAAGGATCTACCTATCCCAAATATGACTGGTTTTTTAAAGTGCGCGATGTTTTTGAAACCTGGCTCGATACGGCAACTTTTAAACCACTGAAGTTTGAGGCGGCCATCAACGAAGGCGGGAAACACGACCGCCATGTTTATTTATTTAATCAGGTGCAGCAAAAAGCGTATACCATTATTACAAGAGGAAATAAATCGCCACGCACCGACACAGTGAAAACAGAAACCTGCACCATAGACGTACTCACCGCCATATACTATGCACGGAGTCTCGACTATTCGCGCTGCAGGATCAACGATACAGTTGGCATGTCGATCATCATCGATGGCAAAGTGTACCCGATTTACGTGCGTTATCTTGGCAAAGCAAAGTACAAAACTGAAAAATTGGGAACCTACAACTGCATAAAATTCAGTCCCTTGCTGGTGGAAGGCTCCATTTTTAAAAAAGGGGAAGGCATGACTGTTTGGGTGAGCGACGACCGGAACAAACTTCCCCTTTACATAGAAACGCCTATTATAGTGGGAACGGTAAGGGTAAGCCTCTCTTCTTATACCGGATTGCGGTACCCTGAAACAGCAAGAATTAAAACTCCAGGGAGCGAATGAGTCCTGAGTGTTAAGTACCGTTAAAGTTCTGAAAAAACCTCCGGTCCATCTCCTGAAAAATTACTAATTTCATTGCCTTAATCCATTTTTTATATGTCATTTATCAATAATATCAGTGCCCGCCAGATCCTCGATTCAAGAGGGAATCCAACCATTGAAGTAGATGTGATCACCGAAACAGGCACTCTTGGCCGCGCCGCAGTTCCTTCGGGAGCTTCCACCGGAACCCACGAAGCCGTTGAACTGCGCGACAACGACAAATCGGTTTACATGGGTAAAAGTGTATATACTGCGGTTAACAACATCAACACCATTATCCGCGAAAACCTGAAAGGGTCTTATATACTCGACCAGGCTGAGATTGATGCAAAAATGATTGAACTCGACGGTACACCCAATAAAGCCAACCTCGGCGCCAACGCCATTCTTGGTGTATCGCTCGCCATTGCAAAGGCTGCCGCCGAAGAAACACGCACCCCTTTTTACCGGTACGTGGGTGGTGTTAACGCCAACCTGCTTCCTATCCCTATGATGAACATTCTGAATGGTGGCGCTCATGCCGACAACGGCATCGATTTCCAGGAATTTATGGTAATGCCGGTTGGAGCAGAATCGTTTAACGAAGCCCTGCGCATGGGAACGGAGATCTTCCACCATTTAAAATCTGTTTTAAAATCACAGAAACTCAGCACCAACGTGGGCGACGAAGGCGGCTTTGCCCCTAACCTCGCCAATAACGAAGATGCTATTAAATATGTGATCCAGGCCATCGAAAAAGCGGGTTACAAACCTGGACACGATGTTTACATTGCCATGGATGCGGCAGCTTCGGAGTTTTACAACGCCGAAGAAAAAATGTACCACTTTAAAAAATCTACCGGCGACAAGATGACCTCAGCTCAGCTGGTTGATTTCTGGGCCGACTGGTGCAAACGTTACCCTATTATTTCAATAGAAGACGGTTTTGCTGAAGACGATTGGGATGGCTGGAAAAAAGTGACCGAAAAACTGGGGCATAAAGTACAGCTGGTGGGCGATGATTTATTTGTAACCAATGTGAACCGCCTGGCGGAAGGAATTAACAACGGTGTGGCCAACTCCATTCTTGTTAAAGTGAACCAGATTGGCTCTTTAACCGAAACCATTAACGCGGTGCAGATGGCACAAACCAACAGTTATACTTCGGTAATGAGTCACCGCAGCGGCGAAACGGAAGATACCACCATTGCCGACCTGGCAGTGGCCCTTAGCTGCGGACAGATCAAGACCGGCGCGCCTTCAAGAAGTGACAGGGTAGCCAAATACAACCAGTTGCTCCGCATCGAAGAACAGCTCGGAACTTCGGCCAGATACCTTGGCAATTCATTTAAATTCGCGGGTAACCAAAAATAATCGTATTTCCTTTGTTTATACACGCTCAGATAGTAAATTTATAACCGATATGTTAAAGACCATGGATCCCCTGAAAGAAAAATTTAAAGCCAAAGCCGAGGTTTTATCAGCCGAAATAAAAGACATCATTAAAAATCATGGTGACCTTAAATTAGGTGATATCACTGTAGCACAGGTTTACCAGGGTATGCGCGGCATGCCCGGAATGGTAACCGAAACCTCAAGACTCGATCCTGAAGAGGGCATCCGTTTCAGAGGTTATTCAATTCCCGAACTCCGCAAACAGTTGCCAAAAGCGCCGGGTGGAACAGAACCCCTTCCGGAAGGTATTTTTTATCTCATGCTCGTTGGTGAATTGCCTACGCAGGAAGACGTGAATTTTATCTCTGCCGAATGGACAAAAAGGAACAACGTTCCCAAACATGTTTTCGATGTAATTGAAAAACTGCCCGCCGATGCTCATCCTATGACACAGTTTGTGATAGGGATCATGGCCATGCAAACCGAATCACTTTTTGCCAAGGCTTATGCCAAAGGCATGAGCAAAAAAGAATACTGGGATTATGCTTACGAAGACAGCATGAACCTCATTGCCCGTCTTCCGCGCATCGCAGCTTACATCTACCGGCGTAAATACAAAGGCGGTGTTCACATTGAACCGGATCACAAACTCGACTGGGCAGCCAACTTCGCGCACATGCTGGGTTACGAAGCGTTTGACATGAAACGTCTGATGCGTTTGTACCTCACCATTCACGTAGATCATGAAGGCGGTAACGTTTCCGCGCACACCACTCACCTTGTGGGTTCTGCGCTGAGCGATCCTTACCTTGCTTTTGCTGCAGGCATGAATGGTCTCGCGGGTCCGCTTCACGGGCTGGCGAACCAGGAAGTACTCAGCTGGATCATGGAGCTGAAAGAATCTCTGGGCGGCGGACTTCCTTCAAAGGAACAGATCGCTGAATACATTAAAAAAACACTTACCGAAGGAAAAGTGGTACCAGGATACGGGCACGCGGTACTCCGCAAAACCGATCCGCGTTTCACAGCCCAGCAGGATTTTTATAAAACCCACATCAAACGCGACGACATTTGTGAGATCGTGCAGATGGTTTACGAAGTAGCACCTCCAATTCTTGAAGGTACCGGGAAAATTAAAAACCCATGGCCAAACGTAGATGCCCATTCAGGCGCTTTATTGGTTCATTATGGCATGCACGAGTATGATTTTTACACTGTTCTTTTTGGTGTGAGCCGTGCCCTTGGTGTTTTGGCCAGTCTGATCTGGGACCGCGCTACAGGCTCGCCGATCGAAAGACCAGGTTCACTGACTACTGAAAACATCAAAGCCAAGATCAAAGCCGCAAAAGAAGCGGCCACCAAAGGCTAATACACCTCTTTTACTTTTTTAAAGAGGTTGTCTCAAAAGGGCAGCCTCTTTTTTTTAATATCATGGAAGAATTTG
>CAZFCR010000257.1:0-5471 GCA_964517305.1 uncultured Akkermansia sp. | reverse complement strand
GTGAATGAACTTTTCACTATCCAAGATGTAACGGATGAAGTAATACTTGCCCAGGACTATATCACACAAATGCTGCCGTTGATCAGAAAAGTATTAGAACAAAAGGTCGCTCCAGATATTGACATCTCAGAAAACTGCTTTAAACCTTATCCCTGTGATTTTTACAACAGTTGTTGGAAAAAAATTCCCTCGCTGTCTGTGTTTGATATTGGTGGAATACGGAAGAAAAAGGCCTTTGAATTCTACAGACAAGGAATAATCAAGCAGACGGATATCCCTCGACAAACCAAGCTCAGCGACCGACAATGGATAGAGGTGGATGCAACTACATTAGACTGTGCAATAATTGATCATCGGAGTATTCGTGAGTTTTTAAAGGAAATACGTGGGCCATTACACTTTCTGGATTTCGAAACCTATATGCCTGCTATTCCACTATATCCTGGCACCCGGCCTTATCAACAACTCACTTTCCAGTATTGTCTTTTAAGTACCTCGGACGTAGTTGGGCAAATAACTCGGCGTGAATTTCTTGCTGAACCGGGATGTGACCCTCGCCAAGCTTTTATAGAGCAGCTGCTTAAAGACACTGCCCCTGCGGGTAGTATTATAGTTTACAACAAAAGCTTCGAAGTTACGAGGCTCAAAGAATTGGCGGAAGCATTCCCACAGTATAGCGCCGACATAGAACAGCGAATAGCTCGAATCGTCGATCTCATGGAGCCTTTTGCGAAACGCCAGTACTATTCTCCCGGATTTGAAGGAAGCCATAGTATTAAAGCGATTCTACCTGTTTTAGTGCCGTCTCTAAGTTATGCTAATCTGAGTATTAATAACGGCGCAATCGCTATGTCCAAATATCAGGCACTGTGTAATATGACTCTATTAGATGCACAAAAAGTAAAGTCCGATCTGCTGGAGTATTGTTACACTGATGTTCTTGCAATGGTAGAGATACTAAACGTTTTAAAACAAACCGTAAAATGAAAGAAAACAAATCATCAAATGGAGCGCACCTGGAGGTCGATCTGATCTCAGTATTTTTTGAGCATACTGAGCATGATACTCAATTGACTGAAGCAGTCTCGGAAGCTCGGAATGCGTTTACCGCATTCATAGAAGACTACAATAATTCATTCCCCTTAAATTTTTAAGCATGAAAAGAAAAAGACTAAAAACAGTATCGTTCGATGGATATTTAACCGATTACTTCTTTGCGTTCGTGCGAAAGCCAAAGAACCACATTCAGGTTGGCCACTTTCAGTACCAACTAAAGTCGGACTCTGAATTTTCATTCCTAAATGCGCCCAATCGGAATAAGGCGGTCGCCTCTGAGGTGTGGGAGGACTTAATAGCTGCTCATATTCACCGCTATAATTATAACTGACATGAGCGATACTTCAATATTAGAATACAATCGTCGCCTGCTACACGTGGCAGATTACTTAGAGTCAGATGCTCTCAAAGCCCATAAACAAAATGTTCTGCGTGAATGCAACTTTGTTCACTTACACGAGGGATATGAAATGACTTATGTGATACTCTATCACTATTGGGTTATTGAAAAGCTCCCTGAGCTATTCGATGAGTTTTTTTATGATATGGAAGGTGACGTGTCCTTTGAAACGGTGGATGATGTCGTGGACCATGTTTCTGGTATCTACATCTACTTCGGATTAGAAACTCATGATTCGTTTTGTGCCCTCTTTGACGCAGAAGGAAATCAATTTCCTGAACAGTTTAACACCAAGCCGCTCGATGCGCATAGTACGCCAAAGGAAATTGCTTATAACATCCGGCAATTTGTAAAGAGTAGAACAACCAACCAATAAATCCCAGAAACCACAATGAATGAGCTTCGTGAGTACAATCGTAGGCTTGCAGTATTTGCAGCCCATATAAAAACCATTAAAATTAAAAAGCATCCCAGGTCTGGACAATATAAAATTTGCAGGTTCACGCGATACGTTCGAGGACAGGAAAAAATTCTGGAAACCCGTATTCATGCCTGGCTTTTTGACGACCTGCCAATGCTATTCGAAAATTATTGGTACTACAACCACCAAAAGCGAGAGCCTGTTTTATGTGACCAAGACCAGCTCGACCTTTTTAATTCGGTCTCAGAGTTTTTCGCTTTAGACACAGAGGAATTTGAGCATCTATTTGACATTAATGGAATGCAGCAGATATCCCGGTATGGAGGTCAATTTATCCTGGACTTCACTGAAGCTGATAGGATATCAGGAAATATCTCAGAGTTGATAAAGTATCGGTTGCACCAGGAATCAGGTCAACAAATGGGTATGGAGTAAACTATTCCTATTAAGAATAATTTATATAAAAACTCAAAAGTATTTTCCGCTTCAAATTTGAAGATTGGCCGCAAAATAAAAAAACTAAGGGAGTTGAAGAATTACACGCAGGAATACATGGCTGCAGGACTTCAAATGAACCAGGGGAGCTACTCTAAAATTGAAGCTGATGAAACCGATATTACTTTGAGCAGATTAGAGCAAATCAGTGAACTACTCGGTATAAAACCAGAAGACGTGATCTGCTTTAATGAGAACATGGTGTTCAATGTGATGCACAATAAAAAAGGTATTGGGATATCAATTAACAACATGAACAGCACCGAAAAGAAGCTATATGACGACCACATTGAGTCCTTAAAAACTGAGAATGCACACTTAAGAACTGTTGTTAACAAGCTGATTAATAAGAGAAACAAACCAACAAAATAACCTACCCATGCCTAAAACTAAACTGCTCTATCTATTGGTCCTTCTTGCCTTTCTTTCTTGTAAGAAAAAGAATGAACCTGCAATTGAACAACCAGTTGCTGTTAACCCAACAATACCTGCATCGGATACAGTAATAAATTTTAAAATTTCGTTGTTTGTAAGCAGCAGAGCGACACAACCAAAGTGGGAAAAGGGGGAAGTGAAGGTTGTTGCGCCGAATTATCAACAACAGCCGATCGCCTTGCAATTATCCAATCTGACCACGACCTCATCACCAAGTCCATGCAATGATTTTTATATGAATGAAGCCAAAATATATCCACTTCAGTTTAGGAAAGGCGTAGTGGATACGATTATAGCAACAAATTATAAAATGGGCACAACGGAAGTGGTATTTCAAGGCAAGTGGATCTGCGACATGAGAAATCCGACTTCTCCTATAGTAAATAGCCTTAACCATCAAGCAGTCACATGTTCTAAAGACCCATCTGGGACTTATAGAATATCCTGCGGAACCCATTAACCAAAAAATCAACGACTATGAAACAGCTCACAAAAATTTTAATGGTAGTAACATCATTACTGTTGTTATCATGTAGCAAAGACAAAAATAAGCCTGCTGAAGAACCAGCTCCTGCAGCACAAACTCAGACAACTCCCACACCAACCACTACCCCGAATCCAACGACTACGCCGACCCCCACTGCACCTACTACTCCGACATTTGCTCCTACTGATTCGACACACACTAAATCGGGTTATTACGAACTTCAGGGACCACCAACAAGAAAAGATGCCAATGGCTGGCAAATGTACGTGTATGCCCCTATGCCGGGAATGCGAATCGACAGCATTATTTGTTCTTTTACAAGGAGAGGTGGAGAATATCACGCTGTCCACGTCAGCAAGAACTTACAAACGAACATCTATTCTGCGCCACAGATGTCTTATAATACATATAACTCATATATCAGTTTGGTCCATCACAATATCTCATATCCAGACTTTATCACTGTTATTGCGCCTGCTGACCAGGGCCCGCATGGAGTCACCTGCAAGAGTTTGGGAGTGTTCATTACTAAGCTTTAACATATCCGCCCCGGTTATTATTTTGCAGCATGTTTTATACCGACATAGACTATTCTGAAAGGATATCGTTAACCGAGCCCTTACGAAAATTAAAAAATCAGATATTGGAGACGATGTCTGGAAGAAGCGACTTATACTCGCTTGGTGCAAAGTTGTACCGCAATGATGAGCAAAAGGGCAGTTACTTTATTATCGAATGTTTTGGCCAATGTCATAATAGATCAGCTTTAGAAAGCTGGGGGAGCGAACTCGTCGTTCAGATAGTTCATTTCAGACTGGAACTACTTAGAAATGCCTATCGGAGCTATTTATCGTCAAGCAAGGGTAAAAGCTAATTAGCAAAGGTTGCTTTTAATAAGATATCTTCAATAATTCTTTGTAGGTCATTTACCGTAATTGGTTTTGTGTAGAAGCCGTTGCAGCCCAGGACCCGACACCTTGCACGATGTGACTCATCCTTCGAATTTGTGAGCACAAAAACAGGTATGCGACTAAGCTCTTGCCTGGTTCTTATTTCCTGAAGGACCGCAAAGCCGTCCATAAAAGGCATATTTAAATCCAAGACTATTATATCTGGAAGTGGTTTTTTTCGCTTTCGTAAACTCCCCGTCTTAATAAGATATCCATCATCTGTACACCGTTATAAGCATTGTGAATTGAATAAGGGAATAGCTTTACGTCATTCAATGCCTCCTGAAACATTATTTGATCATCAACATCGTCATCCGCAATTGCTATGTGAATTCGTGAATTGGCCATTTCTGCCGTTTTAGCATTATTGGGAATCTGATGAACAGCCATCGAGCTTAGCGAACTTTTCTGCAAAGATACGCTTAGACAGGTTTTATTGCAAGCAGTGTGCCTGTTAAGTATAGAAGAAAGCCGCTTGTTCAGCGGCTTTCTCATTCAAAAGTAGTATTGATCTATGTTATTCTACAATCACTTTTTGAGTCATCCTTCGGTTTTCATTCTGCACCGAAATGATATACAACCCTTTCTCTTTAATATGAAGTTTTATTTTATCATCGGTTGATAAATCTACCTGCGAAGTGCCTATCAGTCTACCCATCATGTCATGAATTGCCACAGTATATTTTCCTGCTTTATTTTTTGTTTGCAACGTAAACTCTCCAGTACTTGGATTCGGGAAAACAAAGATATCTGCCTTAGTAAACTTCGCTGCTTCATCTATACTTGTGTATTCAGGCCAAACCTCACAATTTGTAAATACACGCTCGCAATCCCTGTTGGCTCCTGCCTGTGAATTTGTAATATTCATCACGCTTGTCCACGGAAACATGTATGCTTCGGCTGGCCCATAAAAATAGCCATTGGTGGCTCCAGAATGATACAAATAGTCACTTGGGTCAGGCCAAAGCGTCTTTTGGAAATAATTACCTGCGCCAACTGCAGCGGAGCCCTGTACTTTTAAATCTCCTTGATGACCATATATACCAACTTGCCTAAATCGTAAATCATTGCAGGTTATATCTAATTTATCGTTATGGCAGTAATAGAATCTCGCGGCAGTATCAACGTCCCAAATTCGATTTCCGTCAATTACACGATTAAAATTCGCATGCGAGTAGTTAGTATTTATACCACTTGTAAAGCCTGCAATCCATGTGTGTTTAATGG
>CAZFCR010000256.1:0-5492 GCA_964517305.1 uncultured Akkermansia sp. | reverse complement strand
AGATAAAGGAGTTTGTTTTTGGCGGGGGATTTTTATTTGCCATGTGCAGCGCAACCGACAGTTACGACATTGCCCTTGCCGCCGAAGGGGTTGACATTTGTGAAAGCATGTTTGATCACGATCCGGCAGATAAAGCAGCGAACGGCAAACTGGATTTCAGCAAGGGGTTTGCCTTTGAAAACTACAGGCTGGTGATGAATCCTTTTGAATACGAATACTCCACCATTGATACTTATAATTCGCGCCGTCAGTTTGGGGTGACACAAAAAACAGACGTTTTCAGTCTTTTTGAATTTTCAGCCAAATGGGATCCTGTTCCGAGTATGCTCTGCCAGAACCACACCAGCACCATCCAGGGTTTCTGGGGACAAACAGCGGCTTTCTCAAAACAATACATTAAAAAAAATGTGCTCATCATGGGCGAAGCCAAAGCAATGAACGAAGCACGTTACATTCATGGCGACCTGGGTCGCGGTACCTGGACTTTTTACAGCGGTCATGATCCCGAAGATTATGAACACCGCGTAGAAGAGCCGCCTACGGATCTGTCCCTGCATCCTAACTCGCCGGGTTACAGGCTTATTCTCAACAACATTCTTTTCCCGGCCGCTAAAAAGAAAAAACAAAAAACCTGATCAGTTCAGGCGTTTGATCTGCCACTGAAATAAACGTAAATTCGCGCCATCAGATTTATCCTTAAAATAATTGTTTCTGCCTTTGCCGTTTTCCTGGTATCGGAAATATTACCCGGTGTGATGGTGAACGAATACCTCGATGCGCTGCTGGTTGCTGTGGTGCTGGCGTTTTTGAACGCGATCGTAAAACCTATTCTTACCATTCTCACCATTCCCATTACCGTGCTTACGCTCGGTTTGTTTTTACTGGTGATCAACGCGCTCATCATCATTTTCGCGGAACGGCTCGTGAGTGGATTTGTGGTGGATGGTTTTATCAACGCGCTCCTCTTCAGCCTCCTGCTTTCCCTCTGCACCGGTTTATTGAACTGGATCATCGGGGTGAACAAAGAGGAAAAGGATTAAAAAAGCCGGGTATTTTTCCCGGCTCTTCACTTTTAAATAAAACAGTTTCTGTTATTGATCGAATTTGGCATAATCCGCGGGAACGCTGAAAGTGGCATCCGGCAGATTGGTTTTTTCCACTTTCGTGATCTCCAGTTTTGAAAGTGATTTTCCGGTGCTGAGTTGTTTTTCCTCGCTCATCATAGGCATACTGCCCTGCGGCAGGTTCCTGATCTGTCCGAAATAAATACTTTGTTTGTCGGGACGGTTCCAGAGTTTGATCAGCGGGATAAAAAAGTTGAATTTTTCCTGGGTAATCCAGTAAGTGATGATCAGGTCTTCCTCTGTGTTTTTTACAATGTACTCCCCGCAGCGGTAGCCGGCAATGGTTTTGGTGTTGCGGCCTTTGGTAACCACACACTCACCCGTGATCACCTGCGGTGTCTGGTTTTTTTGCATGCCCCACAATTTTCTTTTGGGATTGATAAACTTAATTTCTCCCGCGTTAAGGTCGAACAAAAAGCTGCCTTCAACATGACCCTGATTTTTTCTTGAATACTGATCCAGTTTCACTTTGTTGCCTTTTACATGGTACACATTGGTACTGGTATCTTTGTCTTTCGCGTACCTGAATTCCAGGCTGCCGGTAAAGCCCTGGGCGAAGATCACATTAAGTCCGAAAACAAATCCGGCAAACCAAATAAATTTACTCATACTGATTTTATGCGGCTAATTTATGTATTTTAGTTTTGCCAGCCCAGGCCGTATATGCAAAATATGACAAAAAGTATTGGTGATAAAGGAGAACGCGCCGCGCAGGTTTATCTTGTTGAGCGGGGATATGAGATCCTGGAGAACAACTGGCGGTTCAGGAGATACGAAATCGATATTATCGCTAAAATTGGTCAAACTGTGGTGTTTGTTGAGGTTAAGACGCGGAAAAACAATATCTTTGGGGAGCCGGAGGTATTTGTCTCCAAACAAAAGCAGAAGTTCATGATCGCAGCCGCCAACCAGTATCTGATCGACAATAACATCACGCTTGAAGCACGATTCGATATTATTGCTGTGTTATCACTTAATAACAATCAGACTGTAAAACATTTGGAAGGCGCTTTTTATCCCCGGTGCAACTAAATTATTTTTAAGGTATGGCAAAATTCAGTAAGAAACCTGCAGCAGGGGATAAGGGCAGGTCAAGATCAACATCAACGCGAAAAGCGGGTGCTGATAAAGAAAAACCCGCAGGATACAAAGCGAAACGCTCCTTCAGCAAAAACAAAAGTTTCAGGGAAAATAAAGATACCGACAAACGTAAAAGTTTCGATCGGCCATTTAAAAAAGACTATAAAAAAGAAGGCTCTGATTTCAGCGCAAAACCACGCCGCAGCAGGGAAGAGGAAGGCGAAAGCCGTCCGCCGCGCCGCAGTTTTGGCGACAGCGAACGCAGTGAACGCCCTGCCCGTAGTTTCGACCGCGGGGAAAAAAGCAGTTTTTCAAAAGACCGCGCAGCTCGCGAAGACCGCGCACCACGCCGGGACTCAGCAGAGAGATCCGAAAGGCCTTTCAGAGGCGGTGACCGTGATGAACAGCGCCGGCCATCAGCCCGCGACAGGTCAGACAGACCGGCAAGAAGCGGAGACCGCGAAGAAAAACGCAGGCCCTCCAGCCGCGAAGAATCGCCGCGCAGCTCCCGCCCATTTGACCGAGATAAAAAACCCGCTTTTAAAAAAGACAGTGGTTTTGGTCCTAAACGGGAGCGCGATGCTTCAGACAAAACCGAAAGAGGCGAAGACGGCAAAAAAAGAAGATTTACGAAACCACGTCCGGGTGCCGAAGAAGAAGGCGCAAGGCGTGTAAAATATGATGAGTTTGAAGACGGCAAGGCTTTTTCGAGGCCCGGCTTCGGAGACAAGGCCGGTAAAAAACCATCAAAAAAACAGTCATCAGAAATTGGTCTGAATGCCGACGGCCTGATCAGGCTCAACAAATACCTTTCCAATGCAGGGATCGCATCGCGCCGCGAGGCCGATACGCTGATCCAGAGTGGCGCGGTAAAGGTGAATGGCGTTGTGATCGATCAGCTGGGTTATAAGATCAAACCAGGCGACAAAGTTACCTATGGTGACGAGTCGGTTAAAAGCGAAAGAAAAGTGTACCTGCTCCTGAACAAACCAAAAGATTACATTACCACTGTTGATGATCCGCAGGAACGCAAAACAGTAATGGAACTCATCAGGGGTGCCTGCCGTGAGCGTGTTTACCCAGTAGGGCGTTTAGATAGAAATACCACGGGTTTGCTGCTGTTTACAAACGATGGCGAACTCACCACCAAACTCACGCATCCGAAATTCGGAATCAAAAAAGTATATCATGTTTCTCTTAACAAAGGACTCAAACCTGACGACTTTAAAGCCATCACCGAAGGTGTTGAGCTGGAAGATGGTTTTGTGAAGGCCGACGATCTTGCTTTTGTGGGTGAGGGAAAAAAAGAAATTGGTATCGAGATCCACAGCGGACGCAACCGCATTGTAAGGCGTTTGTTTGAACACCTGGGTTACGATGTACTGAAGCTGGACAGGGTGCTTTTTGCGGGTCTTACGAAAAAAGACCTGCCACGCGGAAAACACCGTTTTCTTACAGCTAAAGAGATCAGTTACCTTAAAATGATAGGCTGATAATGCGTATCTTTAAATATTAAATTAAGAACGAAAGAAAAAGAATATGTGCGGAATTGTAGCATACATTGGTAAAAGAGAGGCGTTTCCTATTTTGATCAAAGGCCTGCAAAGGCTCGAATACAGGGGATACGACAGTGCCGGGGTCGCGATGATCAACCCGGCTGGCGATTTGAACGTTTATAAGAAAAAAGGAAAAGTAAGCGATCTGCTTGCTTTCTCAAAAGGACATGATCTGAGCGGAACCATTGGCATTGGTCACACCCGCTGGGCCACCCACGGTGAACCCAACGATGTGAATTCACATCCGCACTATTCGCAATCACGCAACCTCGTGATGATCCACAACGGGATCATCGAAAATTACGCTTCCATCAAAGAAGGACTGAAAAAACGCGGTCATGCTTTTGAATCACAAACAGACACCGAAGTGCTGATCCACCTCATAGAGGACATCATGCAGCACGAAGGGATGAAAATGGGCCATGCCGTTCAGGCCGCCCTCAAACAGGTGATCGGCGCTTATGCGATAGTTTTACTGGATAAAAACGATCCTGATACCATTGTAGCCGCGAAAAAAGGAAGTCCCATGGTAATAGGCATCGGCAGCGATGATTTTTTTATCGCTTCTGACGCGTCGCCAATCATCGAATACACTAAAAATGTGGTGTACCTGGAAGATGAACAGGTAGCTATTCTGCGCCGTGGCCGTGAACTCAAGATAAGGAACCTGAAAGACAAGGTGATCACACCTTATGTGCAGGAACTCACCCTTGAACTTGAATCGATTGAAAAAGGCGGTTACGATCACTTCATGCTGAAGGAGATCTATGAACAGCCGCGTTCTGTGCTGGATAGCATGAGGGGCCGTTTAAGGGCACACGATGGGGAGATCAGGATGGGCGGCATTGTTGACCACGAGAAAAAATTTGAAAAAGCCAAACGCATCATTTTTGTTGCCTGCGGCACCTCGTGGCACGCGGGACTTGTAGCCGAATATTTATTTGAAGAGTTTGCAAGAGTGCCTGTTGAGGTGGAATACGCCTCGGAGTTCAGGTACCGCAACCCCATCATTTATCCTGAAGACATTGTAATTGCCATATCACAAAGCGGTGAAACTGCCGATACGCTGGCTGCCATTGACCTGGCCAAACAAAAAGGCGCCACGGTTCTGGGCATCTGTAATGTGGTTGGTTCGTCTATTGCCCGTGCAACCCATGGAGGCAGCTATACCCACGCCGGACCGGAAATTGGTGTGGCATCTACCAAAGCTTTCACCGCGCAGGTAACAGTGCTTACCTTAATGGCGCTTCACATGGCCAAGGTAAGAGGAACGCTGTCAGAGAGCCGTTACCGCCAGCTATTGTACGAAATGGAGGCCATTCCGGGCAAGATCGAAGAAGTTTTGAAACTCAACGACAAGCTCCGCGAGATCGCATATACCTATAAAGACAGCCGCAATGCCCTTTACCTGGGCAGGGGCGTGTCTTTCCCGGTAGCCCTCGAAGGCGCTTTAAAATTAAAAGAGATCTCCTATATCCATGCAGAAGGTTATCCTGCTGCAGAAATGAAACACGGTCCGATTGCCCTCATTGACGAGGAAATGCCTGTTTTTGTGATCGCCACCAAAGGCGCCAGCTACGAAAAAGTAGTGAGCAACATCCAGGAAGTGAAGGCCCGTAAAGGGAAGATCACGGCGGTTGTTACTTCGGGCGACAGGGAAGTGAAAGAAATGGCAGATTATGTGATCGAGATCCCTGAAACCGATGAGTTTCTGGTGCCTCTGATCGCTGTG
>CAZFCR010000255.1:0-5510 GCA_964517305.1 uncultured Akkermansia sp. | reverse complement strand
AAATCTGCCCGCGGTTAATAGCGTCTTTGATGGCTTCTATATCTGAGAAACCTGTGAGCAGGATACGGATCTGATCAGGATAATCCTTAACTGCCTGTGCAAGCAGTTCAGTGCCAAGCGTGCCGGGCATCCGCTGGTCTGTTATAAGAACGTGGATCTCATTTTCCGCGAGGATCTTTTTTCCTTCGTCGGCAGAGATAGCGGTAAAAACAGAAAAATGCCTTCTGAATGAAGCTTTAAATGCAAGCAGGTTATTCTCTTCATCATCAACGTATAAAACGTTTATATTTTTCTCTTCGCTCATTGTAAAAGGGCAAGCCTGTTTTGGATGTTGTAAGGGATCTGTTTTTTAAAAATACTAAAATAAATACCAATGTTCGAATTTAGGAATAATAATTTTATTTTTACGAAAATTACTGTGAAGCCGGCTGCTTTTATAGCATCAGTTTTTTTATTTCATTGCAAAGCCCGCACCTTTACGAACTCTTTTTTACCTACATGAAGCAATTTGAAGAACAGCTGGAAGTACTGAAAACACAGCAGAAACAGCATGCCGTTATTTTTGAACCTCTTATTTTACGACACAGAACACAAGGTGATGCAGAGAAATTAAAAGACATCCTTTTAACTCCCGGCATCATGGTGAGCGACTTTATTACCGAACAATTACACGAGCTGATCAAATGCCGTCAGCCCTACCGAAAATTTTCGACAGATGAACTGATAGAGAAGACGAATCTTCATATCGGAGCTACAACTCTCAGCGATTACGGCGTATGGGTCTATTATCCCTGGTCAAAAAAGCTGGTGCACCTGCTCGATAAAGATGAATTTATTGAAGTTCGCACCAGCAGAAACCAGTATAAAATTTCGAGAGCCGAACGGGATCTGCTTGAACAAAAGAAGATCGGTGTTATCGGTCTGTCAGTTGGTCAGTCGGTTTCCGTTACGCTGGCCATGGAACGCGGCTGCGGCGAGTTGCGGCTTGCCGATTTTGATGTACTCGAACTCACCAACCTCAATCGCATCCGCACAGGCCTTTTTAACCTGGGTTTACCCAAAGTGTATTCTGTTGCCCGCGAGATCTCTGAAATAGATCCTTTTATCAAGGTGATCTGTTTTCCTGAAGGCATCACTGAAGATAACATGGATGTGTTTTTTACCGGGAACGGTAAACTGGATCTGCTGATCGAAGAGTCCGATGGTTTTGATATAAAAATACTGAGCCGCTATAAAGCAAGAGAATTACGGATACCTGTGGTGATGGAAGGAAGCGACCGCTGCGCTGTTGATGTAGAGCGTTTTGATCTGGAGCCTGAGCGAAGTATTCTTCACGGCACAGTTGATCACCTCGACCTGAAAATATTAAAAACGCTTAAAACCACAGAACAGAAAATACCTTACCTGCTGGCAATTCTTGGTCTGCATACGGCTTCGGCGCGACTCCGTGCTTCCATGCTCGAGATTGATCAGAGCATCAACACCTGGCCGCAGCTGGCTTCTTCTGTTACGATGGGCGGAGGCATTACAGCCGACATCAGCCGACGCATTCTGCTTGATCAGTACACAGAATCGGGTAAGTACCACGTGGACATTGAAGAACTGATCGGCAATAAAAATCTTCCGCCCGTTCAAAAGAAGACTGTTGAGTTTTTGCCTTTGCCAACGATGCGCGAACTCGCTGCTGCCATAAACGTTCAGCCAGACGCGGGTCGCGGGCGTTTGAACCAAACCCAGCTTACACAACTGGTTGAAGCAGGTTGCCTCGCACCTTCAGGAGGGAATTCCCAGCCCTGGAGATGGATCTGCAAGGACGACGTATTGTACGTATTTAATGTTTTTACGCAAGATGTCAGTTTACTTGGTTATGGCGGACTTTCCTCCTATCTGGCGATTGGCGCTGCCATTGAAAATGTTCAGCTCCGTGCAAAACAACTGGGACTCGACTCGCGGATAAAAATAATGGACAAAACAGGGGAGCATGATCTTGTGGCAAGTCTTACTTTTTATAAGGATGCGAATACCTCTGCCGATCCACTGGCTGCGGCCATCGGCTTGCGTAATACCAACCGGATGCTTGGCGAGCGTAAAAAAATATCGGAATCCACCTTGAAGCAACTCAAAGAGGTGACGGACGAAAGTGTTTCTGTGCATTTTTTTACTGGTGAGGAAGAACTCGATGAAGCGGCAGACCTTTTGGGGGAACTTGAAAAAATAAGACTGCTCGATGAACGGGGACACCTTGATTTTGTGAATGAGATCAGGTGGACAGAAAAGGAAAATGTCGAAAAAAGAGATGGCGTTGACATTAAGACCATCGATCTTAATAATACAGAAAAAGTGGGTCTTGAAATATCCCGCGATCCTGAAGTGATCGGTCTTATCCGAAAATGGAACGGTGGCAACGCATTTAAAAAACTCACAAGAAACTCTATCAATGCAGCCGGCGCGGTTGGTATCCTTTCAATTAAAAAAACCGACAGACATGCGTACATTCATGGCGGCCGGATGGTTGAACGACTCTGGCTGAAGGCCAATCTGCTCGGGCTTGCATTTCAGCCGGTATCTGCTTCGGTGTTTATGTATGCACGGTGTATGGAAGGAAAAGGGGAGGGGCTCGACAAAAGTTCATACAGCCGTTTTATGGCGCTCAGGCCTGCCTTTGAGAAATTTTTTCTGAAGAACAGCGGCGAGAGAGAGTTGTTTATTTTCCGGTTGAGTGTATCTGAGAAGATCGCGGTAAAATCATTACGGAAGCCACTCAATGAAATGTTTTATTACTTGTAACAATAAAAATGCATTTAAAGATCACAGCGTTCAGAGCCGTTAACCAGCCGCAGATTTGCGCCCGGTTTATTGAGCAGCATCGCAACGTGCTTCGTGATTATGGCATTACCAATATCACTACAAACAATGAAGACTGGGTAAATAACCCTGATGTTTATTGTATTGTAGCCGTACAGGAGAACGATAACGCAATTGTGGGCGGTGTGCGTGTGCAGATTGCTACGCAGCACTCGCGACTACCGGTGGAACTTGCCATCGGACAAATGGACGCCGGTATATTTGAACTCGTTAAAGGTTTGCGGGAGAAGGGTGGAGTTGCTGAAATTTGTGCGCTCTGGAATGCCAAAACAATTGCAGGAATGGGCATCAGCATTGTGCTGGTTCGCGCTGCCATCGCCATCACGCCGCAATTAAAAATAAATTCCCTGCTCACCATCTGCGCAGATTATACATTAAAAACGTTTCAGAAAGTCGGTTTTTCGATTTACGATACGCTTGGCAGCAGCGGAGAATTTCCCTATCCCAATGCCAGTTATACCGCAAGGGTTTTAAGAATGTCGGACCCCGGTGAGCTGGCCGGCGCCGAAATGGACGACAGGGAGAGGATCTTTTCCCTGCGCCGGGAACCCCACCGGAGAACAGCCGAACAGGGCGCCGCGGGGCAAATAATAATTGACTATAATCTTGTTATTCCAAAATAAAAATATGATATTTCATGCTTATATGCTGATGGGGTATCACAATGGTTAAGTGTTTAATATTTAGGGCTTTCAGGGCAATTGATGATCTGGAGGCCTGCCGGGCCTATAAAGAAGGTCACGGTTCTGTTCTTAAAGATTACGGCATAACCAATATCACCACCAATAACGACGAATGGATGCAGGATCCCCGAATGTACTGCATTGTGGCCCTGTCTGAAGACGGAAAAGAAACCCTCGGAGGAATCCGGATACAGATCTCGGCTGAAGGTCATTTGTTACCCGTTGAAAAAGCAATCGGGAAAATGGACGCCCGTATTTATACGCTCGTAGAAAAATTCCGGAATGCAGGCGGGGTGGGAGAACTTTGTGCGCTGTGGAACGCGAAAAGTATCGCCGGTATGGGCATCAGCATCATGCTTACGCGTGCGGGAATTTCAATCACCAACCAGGTAGGTATAAAAACACTGGTTGGCATCTGCGGCGAATACACGCTCAAAATGTTTCAGAAAGTTGGTTTCGTTGTCGACAATTCACTAGGGTTAAATGGACTTTTTCCTTACCCCAAAGGCGAGTATACAGCCAGGGTACTGGGTATCCTCAACGCATCCACGCTCGAAACCGCCGACGATTATGATAAAACCCGGATTGAATCGATCAGGTCCTCACCCGAACAAACGGCTATAGAAGAAGGTCCCAAAGATAAAATCACTATCATCTACAAGTTAACCATTGCAAAAAAGAATGGGCAGTAAAAAATCAGCAGCATTTATACCGGTTTTTTTTCTTTTTCTGTTTTTCTCATCGGGCTACGCTCAGGTCGTATACTCGGATCCGGAAAAGAATTTAAATATCCATAAACAGCAGATCGGTTTTTTTGAAGATAAGAAAGGAACCCTTGATGTAAAGAGTGTCGCCCGTCTCAATCAGTTCAAACCTGTTCCGGGGACCGGCGATGTCCCAAATTTCGGGATCACAGGTTCGGCTTACTGGCTGCGCATCAGCGTTACCAATCTCACCTCACTGCGTGTGCTGATTCTGAAGATCAATCAGCCGATTATCGATGAAATAGAATTTTACACGCAAAGGTCAGCTCCCGATTCTTTTAAAGTTGTAAAAAGAGGAGAATACAAACCTTTTGAACTGCGGGATTATCAGACACCAGAATATCTTTTTGACCTCGACATCAAACCGGGTACCACGCAAACTTATTATATCCGTATTAAATGCCGTGAAAATATGCAGGTACCCATGAGCATCGCTTCGCGCATCTCTGTTTTTAACAGCAGTTCCAGCTATAACCTCGCTTCGGGTATCTACATCGGTATCATGATGGTAATGATACTTTACAACCTGTTTATTTTTCTCATTTTCCGCGACCGCAGTTACGTGTTGTACTCTATTTACATTGTAATGGTGCTTTTAACGCAAACAAGTTTGCAGGGTTTTACATTCCAGTACCTGTGGCCCGAACATCCTTCGCTGTCTGTGTACAGTCAGTTTTGCCTCCCTTCGCTGGTGGGACTTGCCGCGCTTGAATTTTTTAAAGAGTTTCTTCATTTGAAAGAAAGAATGCCTCTGGCATACCGCCTTTCTTTTATTTTTATAATTCCTTACGTTGTAGGACCGGCGCTTAGTTTTTTTGGATTATACAGCATCAGTTTTGGTATCATTGATGCTACGTCGTCTATTGTTTCGGTATACATGCTCACGGTGGCCTATATTGTTTACCGCCGGGGATTTTCTGAAGCCCGTTTGTTTTTTATTGGCTGGTTTGTTTTTCTCATCGGTGTTTTAATTTATGTTTTAAAAGATTTTGAGGTTCTGCCCTACAATAACTTTACACGTTACGGGATGCATTTTGGTTCAGCCATTGAAGTGATCCTGCTCTCTTTTGCACTCGCCGAACGAATCAACATTCTGAAGCGTGAGAAAGAACAATCCCAGGCACAGGCACTTGTTATTTCACAGCAAAACCAGCGCCTGATAACCGAGCAGAACATCATCCTCGAACAAAAAGTACAT
>CAZFCR010000254.1:0-5525 GCA_964517305.1 uncultured Akkermansia sp. | reverse complement strand
CCGAGGATAAAGTACTCCCGCCGGGAGCGCTTATCAATAAAGCTTTTCTTGAGATCATTGTGTCTGTTTACCTGTGTGTAATGCTAATTTACGAAATTAATAACGCATTAAAAAGGCATCAGTAACAGGCTTTATGATAATTAACAACACCCTTTGTTCATATTAACAATTGGGGAATCGTTCATCACACACAACACTTTTTCCCCAAACGGTTTTATACTTTTTTCAGGAATTCTGTGCGCAACACAATGCTGGTGCCGTTGATCCTGCAGTCCACTTCCTCCAAATCGTCAGTGAGTTTGATCTTTTTTACAACAGTTCCTCTTTTTAAATTGATCGATGAACCTTTTACCTTCAGATCTTTAATAAGCGTAACCGAATCGCCATCACTTAATACATTGCCGTTACTGTCTTTAACTTCCATAAATTTTATTTAATTGCCGTGGGGAGAAATATCCACAATTTGTATTGCGAACTGAATAAACGTTTAGCAGAAACCGTAGATGGAACATGAATCATCATCCATTCCATCGTTAGGATCCATGATGAGCCGCTGATAATGCACCCAGCCTTCATGAAGGTGCTGAAGAAACGACTCCACACTCTGTCCGCCTGAAACACCCTTTACTTTATTAAGCAGAAAAAACGGAACGCCGGTAATGTTAACGCTTTCAGCGCGTGACTCATCTGCCCTCACCTCTTTTGCATATGCGTTGGAAGCCAGAACTTCTCTGACTTCGTCAGCAGGCAATCCTGACATTTCCCCGATTTTCTGAAGCGCGGCATGGTCTGCAACATTTTGACCCTCTGTAAAGTAAGCCTGGTACAATGCTTCAAGTACAGTATTCTGAAGTCCTTTGGTTTTTGAAAACTGAAGCAAACGGTGGGCGTCGAAAGAGTTCGCGATCACCGTTTTATCAAAATTATAAATCAGGCCTAATTCGGCAGCGGCATCCGCAACCTGCTTGTGCATCTGTCTTGACCAATCCATACTCCGGCCTTTTAATTCTGCAAGGTATTCGTACACAGATTGCCCCGGCTGGGCCACGAGCCCAGGGCTTAACTCAAAACTCCTCCAGTTCACACTTGTTTGCGCTTTGTGCTCAAACTTGTCGAACGCCATCAAAAATTTTGTTTTTCCTATATAACAGTTCGGGCACCTGATATCGAGCCAAACATCTATCTGCATCACACGCTTAAATTGTTCCCAAAGATAAAAAAATATCGGTTTTCAGTGAAACCCAGGGGTCATTTATGGCAGTAGGTTTGAAGTATCCTGCCTAAACAAGCAAATGAACCGATATTTTAACATTGTTACGCTTATTTTAATAACGAGTTTGTTTTTTTGCTGCCGTTCGCGCGACACGAAAGTGATGGGTATTTATGCGAGTGTGCATGGCGACACGCTTAATCTTGTGGAGGACCATTCTTTCAGGGTGGAACTGATGTATCCCGACACTGCTGATACCAACCAGTTTAAGATCACCACGGGCAGATGGCACAGGGAAAAAAGAAAAATCATTTTTAATGTAGATAGTCGCTCCCTTGGAACCTACTGGGAATGTGCGCCTTTAAAGATCAGGTGCCGGCGTTTAAAACGCCCGATGGTGTGTGATGAAAGCGAAGATCAGCTGGTTTTCAAAAAGACCTCGCGCAAAAAAATAAAAAAACAATACCTGCGGGCCCTGAAAGAAGAAGAGGAATTGAAAAAAGAAAAAGCAGAACAAAAAAGAAAAGAGATCAGGGGCGAAGATTAAATGTCCCCGGGCCACCAATTCATGTTAAAAGCCCGGTTGTTCTGAAAACCAACCGGCAACCCATTGTGATGTTTTCCGTATAACTAAGAACACACGGTAAACAGACACATTATGGATATGCATGAGTACAACCGCCTGAGTTTAGGCGAAAAGGCAAGCCTGCTCTGGCAGCAGGCCTTATTTCTGGAGCGTCACGCTGACGCCAATACAACCAGCAGTTTATACCATTACAGAAATTTTTACATCGAAGCGGTGGTCTCACACCAGGAAAATAAAATCGTTGAAGTGATCCCTTTCCGCATTGGTGAGCGCCTCGAAAAATACATCAGCGGCATTAATCTGCGCGATCTCGTTTAATCTCTTCCGAGTTAAACGTTATTTCTCTCAGCACCTGCCCGGTTTCAAACCGCACCCTGCACGGGAATTTCTGGCTCTCTCTTTCAGTAGGGAACCAATGACGCCCCGTTTCAGAAATTATAAATAATCCTTCATCATTGCCCAGGGCCGCGAAATTGGAATGCGGCTCCTGTCTGGCAAATATTTCCACGCCGGTAAGTTTGGTTAAGCGCCGCGTGAATTTTTTTACATCATCGGTTACAATTCCTATTTCTCCCAGCGAAATAACGGCGCCCGACGTGAAAGGTTTTTCGGTAAGGGCCTCGAGATCTTTTCTTGCAATAAATTCAACGATGTTGCCATTGTTGTCGTAAAAATAAAAGGCTCTTGCATTCCAGGCTTCAAAGTCCGCGATTTTTTCATCGCCTTGTACAGGGAGCAGGTTCCATTTTGAGGAGATCCAGAAATAAGCTTCCTCAAGCATGTTGTAGGGTACGTTGAATGCAAAATGGTAAACCGCATTTAATGAAGATGAGCGTTTAAACCGCAGCGAACTGAAACCCGCCTTAAACTGCAGGTGCTCTTCACTTTTATCCTCCAGCACTAATCCCACAATGTCTTTGTAGAACGCCTCTGTTTCGTCCAGTCTGTCGCTGAACATTTCAATCTCAAGTATCTTCATTTCTTTTCTTTCCCACCCGGCATTGATAAGCTTTGTATTACCAAAAAAACGTAGCGGTGGCATGAATAAAAATAAAAGATCAATTTCCCAAAAATGACTGTATTCGTTGTAAGGCAACTTTCTGTCGCCTGACACAAGTTCCCGGCGGTTCAAAATTCATGTTCTGCAATTGCTTTGTAGGGTCTTTTCTACATTTAAAAACCCCTACATCTCCTGCATTTACGGAATCCGCCACAAATGCCACGATCCTATTACCCTGTCTCTGGCACCGTATTTTCTGCCTGTTTGCTGGCAACAGTCTCCATGTGCGGTGTGAAGCACAGGAAATAAATCATTAATCTAAAACCAAATTACCATGAACAGAAACAACAATTATCGCAACAATTACCGCGGTAACCGCAATGGCGGCACCAACTGGGGTAATAACAGCAATTACGGCAACAACTACTCTTCGTACCCGGGATCGAGATATGAGTCGTACAACGACGATGATCAACCACGTCACGCCAGCCATTACAACAATTATTATGATGGCGCGCAGAACAGCGGAGGCAATAATTATTCAGGACGCAGTTACGGTAACTACAACAGCGGTTACGGTGGTGGACGCATGAACAACAGCTACAACAATGAATATGGCCAACGCAGTGACTTCGGAAATTACTACGATAACAATGGTAACTACCCTTCAGGGAATCACCACCGTCAGCAAAGCAACTGGAATGATGCCGACCACCGCGGCCATAGTCACAGCTGGAACAACGATCACAACAACCGTTATGGTCATGCCGACTACCGCAACGGCAACAACCGCTGGAACAATAAGAACGGCCGCAACTTTTTTGAACGCGCCGGAGAAAAAATCAGAGATACCTGGAACGACGTAACCCACAGGGATGAGCACCGGGATCACCGGGGTCACCATCACAACAATTACCGTGGTAACCGTAATTCCCAGTCGCGCAACAATGGTCAGAATTTTTTTGAACGTGCCGGAGAAAAAATCAGGGATACCTGGAACGACTGGACCAACAATCACCACGATCAAAACAGACAGTCGCGTCACCACTACAACAACGATAACTACGGCAGCTACAACCAGAGAGGCCGCAATTACAGAGACAATGATTATTATGGAAGTGATTACGCGCCACGCCAGAATAGAAGCAGGAACAGGCGCCGCGAATACGAATACGCTTATTAAACTGAAGCCCCGGACCTCCGGGGTTTTTTATTAAACGCCCATGTGTTCTGCCAGAACAATGCCTTTGTTGGTGTGAATGCGGTTCGCCAGCTGGTTATTATCGTCAGCGATCAGCAATTCAAGCATCTTTTCGGGCACCGTTTGAAATGCGTAGCGCACCCAGTCGATGTTGGCGAATTTTTCTTTTCTGTTGTTTTTTAAAATAGTGTAGATCCGGTCGGTATCTACGTGAATGACGGCGCTCACCTTCACCAGCTGCTGATTGGCGCGCGGCGTGATGGTGATGCGTATGTAATTTTCGGAAAAGTTCTTAACACCGGTAACCCTCACTGTAGCCTCATTCCTGGAGCTGGTGATCATTTCAGAAATGTTTCGTAAAAGCATTTTACTCATAATTTCCGTGTTTAAGTATTATAAAAATACACTTTTTGAGACAACAAGGTGTTAAATCAGCAGTAACACGGATTTATTTCAGGCCAAATTCAAAAAATACCGGAAGATGATCCGAGATCTGCCTTGCGGAGCGGCAGTCAGGAAATTCACGGTAAAACTCCACAATGCCCGATTTAAAACATTGCACCGCCTGGATAGGATAAAAAACATTGTCATACTCCGAAGCCAGACAGTTGCCGTTTTTACATTGCTGTTTTAGAGTGGTGCACTGTCCTTTTAACGCAGGCGCATACCCCTGCTCTTTTAAAGGATTAAACACCGTATGCGATTGGGGACAATTAAAATCTCCGCAGAAAATCAGAGGTGAATCCTTGTACACGTTTTTAAAAAACTTCAGGTATTTGATCTCTGTCTCCGGCTGTTTTGATTTGGGCAGGGCATGAAAACTCACAAGCGTAAAAGACCTTTCCTCATTAACCAGTCTGATCATAAAAGGCTCGCGTGCCATCTGTTTCCTGTAATTGGTATCAAGCCAGGCATCACCGTGTTTTTTAAATTTCGAAGTTTTCCAGAGAAACGCGTAACGTTCACTGTCGTGCGCAGTGGTGGTAGTGGGATCGCTGATCACATAATCCCATTTATGACCCATCCGGTTCAGTTCGTCGGCCAAGCGCGCCACGGCCTGTGCCCCGCCTTTACCCGCTACCACTTCCTGAATGGCCACCACATCGGCAGCACTCAGCACACTGGCCATGTAAACGATCTCACTGTCAGATTTTGAACGGCCCAGGTTCTGAATGTTCCAGGTGTACAGTGTGAGCTGCGCATCCAGCCTTCCGGCAAAACCAAGAAAAAAAAATAAAAACTTAAAAACAAAAAACCGCATATACCTGTAATTCAGAAATCTTTTCAGGAAACGTTTGTTGTTTGTTTCGGACCTTCGTTACCAGCGTAATGCAACACTCTTTGCGGAAAAGGAATTTCTATGCCTTCCCGGTCAAAGGCGATCTTTAAACGTTTTCTTAGTTCTCCTGTAAGATCCCACTGTTTAAGCGCCACGGTTTCTCCAAGGATCTTGATCATGATGGCCGAATCTGCAAAATCATTGATCCGCAGAAATTGCGGCGGCGCTATGAGAAACTGCCCGAATTCA
>CAZFCR010000253.1:3492-5532 GCA_964517305.1 uncultured Akkermansia sp. | reverse complement strand
TTTACGTCTTCCAGCGTTAAAGCGCTGAGGTCTTCGGCGGTGTATTTCTCGCCACTGGCATTGCGTGTCAGTTTCAGCATGTTTTTACCGAAACGGATAAAGGGACCCCATCTGCCATTTTCAAGCGCGATCTTTTCATCAGGCCAGATCTGTATATAACGGTTGGCTTCTTTTTCGAGTTTTTTGCTAACCAGTTCTTCAATGTCGCTCTGGCTGAGGTTATCAAAATTATAGGCACGTGGCACGTTAATGTACAAATCACCCATCTTTATAAATGGTCCAAACCGGCCTTTGCCTTTGGTGATCGGCTGACCTTTGTAATGCGCTATCGGCGCGTCGGCCAGTTCTTTTTCAGTAATGAGTTCAATGGCTCTTTCCATATCCACCTTCAGGGGATCTTCGCTCCGCGGAATAGAAATGTATTGTTCGCCCCACTTCACATAAGGACCAAAACGGCCAATGCCAATGATCACTTCTTTTTCTTTGTAATCGCCAACACTGTGCGGCAATTTAAAAAGATCGAGCGCGTCTTCCAGTGTGATGGTTTCAATACTCTGCTCTTTTCTTAAACTTGCAAATTTTGCTTTTTCACCTGTATCTTCGTTGTTTTCGCCAATCTGTGCCAGCGGGCCAAAACGCCCAATGCGCACGATAACGGGTTTACCTGAAGCAGGATCAGTTCCCAGCGCTCTTTCGCCACTGGCACGTTCACTGTTATCGATTGTTTTTTCAACCGTTTTATGGAAAGGCGTATAAAACTCCTTCAGCATATCGGTCCATTTCATCTTGCCCTCGGCGATCTCATCAAACTCTTCTTCCACGCGTGCGGTGAAATTAAAATCAAGAATGTCTGGGAAATACTGGAAAAGAAAATCATTTACGACCATGCCGATGTCCGTTGGGAACAGCTTGGATTTTTCGGCACCTGTATTTTCGGTTTTAATGGCTTTTTCTATCTTATTGCCTTCAAAAGTGAGGAGGGTATAGTTTCTTGGGTTGCCTTCGCGGTCTGTTTTTTCAACATAATTACGTTTCTGCACCGTGCTGATGGTTGGCGCGTAGGTACTCGGACGGCCGATGCCCAGTTCTTCCAGTTTTTTTACCAGGCTTGCCTCAGTATAGCGGGCAGGGTGATGGGTAAAACGTTCTGTGGCGGTGATTTCTTTTACTTTCAGCTGATCACCCTGGTTGAGTGGTGGCAGCATGGATGAATTTTCTTCATCGTTTTCTTCGTCCGTTCCTTCGATGTAAACTTTAAGGAAACCGTCAAATTTTAATACTTCTCCCTGCGCTACAAACTGTTCGCTGGTGGTGTTGATGCCGATACGGGCTGTTGTTTTTTCAAGTTCCGCGTCCGCCATCTGGCTTGCAATGGTGCGTTTCCAGATCAGTTCATACAAACGCTGTTCGTTGCGCTCGCCGCTGATCTCGGATGTTTGAATGTGAGTGGGCCTGATGGCCTCGTGAGCTTCCTGAGCACCCTTGCTTTTTGTTTTATACTGACGCGGATGGTGGTATTTGGCGCCATAATTCCCGGTAATGGCCTCTTTGGCCTGGTTCATGGCAGTTTCAGAAAGGTTCACCGAGTCGGTACGCATGTAAGTGATTTTTCCCGATTCGTATAAACGCTGGGCCACCACCATGGTTTGTGAAACACTGAATCCGAGTTTCCGCGCGGCTTCCTGCTGAAGTGTTGATGTTGTAAAAGGTGCGCTCGGACTTCTTTTGGCCGGTTTGGTCTCCACGCTGTTAATGGTGAAAAGCGCGTTTTTGCATTTTTCTAAAAAGGCCTGGGCTTCCGCTTCGGTTTTAAAGCGGTTGTCGAGTTCTGCTTTTAGGATGGATTTTTCTCCAACATTAAAAAGCGCTGAAACTTTAAAAGCTGATGTTGATTTAAAAGCCTGGATCTCGCGCTCGCGCTCCACGATCAGACGCACTGCTACCGATTGTACACGACCAGCCGATAAACTCGGCCGTACTTTTTTCCATAAAATCGGGGACAGTTCAAAACCCACAAGACGGTCCAGGATCCGGCGCGCC
>CAZFCR010000253.1:1984-3482 GCA_964517305.1 uncultured Akkermansia sp. | reverse complement strand
TGGGCGTTAACGAGGTTAATATCGATCTCACGCGGATTAGCAATGGCCTTTTGAATGGCCGGCTTTGTAATTTCGTGAAAAACAATGCGTTTGGTCTTCTTTTTATCCAATCCAAGGGCTTCAAAAAGATGCCAGCTGATGGCTTCTCCCTCACGGTCCTCATCGGATGCGAGCCAGACCATGTCGGCCGATTTGCTTAAACGTTTAAGTTCCGCAATTACCTTTTCTTTATCGGGTTGTACTTCGTAGGTGGGTGTAAAGTTCTTCTCCACATCAATGCCATAGCCCTTTTTTACCAAATCCCTTACGTGACCGAAACTCGATTTTACGGTATAATCCTTCCCAAGGAAGCCTTCAATTGTTTTTGCTTTGGCGGGTGACTCAACAATAACTAAATTTTTACTCATCTTATATATATGTATCCAATTTTTGGACCTGAGCTCCGGAATTGAAATTTAAATTTCGCAAAGAAAAAAAAATAATCATACAAAACGCAGCCCTGTTTTCTGAATGTAGCAATTTTAAGCCGGATTTCATTTAAAAAAGTTAAAAATATGTCAAATTGTCACTAAATAACTACTTTTGCAATCGAAAATGGACAATAATAAAATAATAGACGAGGCCATTCAGGGCGAAGTGATGATGAAGGAAACCAAACATCCGGTGGGCAAAAAAATGTTCCTGGAGAGTTATGGTTGCCAGATGAATTTCAGCGACAGCGAGATAGTGGCCTCCATTTTAACAGATAAAGGTTATACCACCACTCAGAATTTTGAAGAAGCCGATGTGATCTTTGTTAATACCTGCGCCATTCGCGATAACGCGGAAAACAGAGTAAGGCAGCGGCTCCAGGACTATAAAAAGGTAAAACGCAACAATCCCGATGCTCTTATCGGTGTTTTGGGTTGTATGGCGGAACGCCTGAAATCACAGTTCTTAGAGCAGGAACAGCTGGTTGATATGGTGGTTGGTCCTGATGCGTACCGTGATCTTCCCAACCTGATAGAACAGGCTGAGAACGGACAGAGAGCCATCAACGTGATTCTCAGTAAAGAAGAAACCTACGCGGACATAGCACCCGTTCGCCTGGATAAAAACGGTGTGAGCGCTTTTGTGAGCATTATGCGCGGCTGTGATAATATGTGCAGTTTTTGTGTGGTGCCGTTTACGCGGGGAAGAGAACGCAGCCGTGATCCGCAGAGTATCGTTAACGAATGTCGCAGTGCATTTGAGTCGGGTTACCGCGAAGTAACACTTCTGGGGCAGAATGTGGACAGTTACCTGTATACAGGCGGGGGTTTAAAAAAAGAAACCATTACCGAAGAGCAGAAAAAAAACAGCACCAATTTTGCGCAGCTGATGGAGATGGTGGCACTCATACATCCCGATCTCCGTGTGCGTTTCAGCACTTCCCATCCCAAAGACATGACCGATGATGTGTTGGAGGTGATGGCGAAATACGAAAACATTTGTAATAACATCCATTTACCCGTTCAGA
>CAZFCR010000253.1:0-1974 GCA_964517305.1 uncultured Akkermansia sp. | reverse complement strand
GGGGCTATACCCGCGACTGGTACAGAGATCGTATTGCTGCCATCCGGAGGATCATTCCCGGCTGCGGCATCAGTACCGATGTGATCACCGGTTTTTGCGGAGAAACAGAAGAAGAGCACCAGGAAACCCTCAGCCTGATGGAAGAGGTGAAATACGATTTTGCATTCATGTTCGCGTACAGCGAAAGACCAAAAACCCTGGCAGAACGGAAATATACCGACGACATTCCTGAAGAAATTAAGAAACGCCGACTCAGCGAGGTAGTAGCGCTCCAACGCTCGCACAGCGAATACCGCATCAGGCAAATGGTGGGACGCGTGCATAAAGTACTGATTGAAGGTTTTTCAAAAAAATCGGAAGACATGCTCATGGGCCGCAATTCACAGAACGCTGTAGTGGTGTTTCCAAAAAAAGATCACAAACGCGGCGAATATGTGAATGTGATGGTAACCAGTTCTACCAGCAGCACCCTTATCGGGGAAGTGGTATAGAAGTTTTGTTGAACTACACAGGGAGCAGGCTCCTTTTACTTTATGGACACACAGGATCTTAAACAAAAATTTGGCATCATAGGAAATAATCCGCTGCTCGAAAGGGCGGTGGACATTGCCCGTCAGGTGGCACCTACCGATCTGAACGTGGTGATAAACGGAGAAAGCGGAACAGGTAAAGAAGTTTTTCCGCAGATCATTCACCAGAACAGCGCCCGCAAACACGGACCTTACATTGCGGTGAATTGCGGTGCCATTCCTGAAGGTACCATCGACAGTGAATTGTTCGGGCACGAAAAAGGCGCGTTCACGGGCGCAACAGAATCGCGGAAAGGTTATTTTGAAGTGGCCAATGGCGGAACCATTTTTCTGGATGAGGTTGGAGAACTTCCACTCGCCACACAGGCAAGGTTATTGCGCGTTTTAGAGGCCGGAGAATACATCAGGGTAGGGAGCAGCAAAGTGCAGAAAACCGATGTACGCGTGGTGGCAGCTACCAATATTAATTTTTACCAGGCCATTGAAAAAGGCAGGTTCCGCGCTGATCTTTATTACAGGCTCAACACCGTTCCCATTTTTCTTCCGCCATTAAGAGAAAGAAAAGAAGACATTCATTTATTGTTCAGAAAATTCGCGAACGATTTCGCGGCCAAGTACCGGATGCCGGTGATCAGGCTGAGCAGCGATGGCGAACAGTTACTCACCAGTTATTTCTGGCCCGGCAACATCAGGCAGTTAAAAAATATCACGGAGCAGATTTCAATCATTGAAAAGGAACGCGAAGTGAATGCCGATACCCTCTTAAAATATTTACCGCAGTACAATGCGAGCAATGTGCCGAGTCTGCGCACAGATGGCGGTACACAACATACGGGTTTTGAGTCGAACGACCGCGATCTCATCTTTAAAGTGCTGCGCGATTACCGTAACGAAATCAATGAATTAAAAAAGGTGGTATACGATCTGGTAGCAGCTGCTTCAGGCAAAGTGGGCGGCATCAGTAATGAAGGTCTGAAGATCATGGGCCGTTATAACAATGATGAAGATTCACACCATTTAAGTCCGGGTCTTACCATTCACGCTCCCCTGCACGGTGGCAGTCAGCCTCAGCAGGTGATTGAAGTGGAAGAGACCTTGTCGCTGCAGGATAAAGAAATTGACATGATCAAAAAGGCACTTCGCAAACACAAAGGCAAACGTAAAAATGCCGCGAAGGAGCTTGGCATCAGCGAAAGAACACTTTACAGGAAAATTAACGAATACGCCATTGAAGAATAAGCGGATAATCAAAATGCAGCCAAAGATCAGCAGGTTTGCAGTTGTTGTAGTGATGGCATTGCTGGCATTTTTGCTGGGTGGATGCAAGGCACGGGTGTCGTTGAACGGGGCTACCAGTCCACCTGAAGCAAAAACCATCAGCGTTGGATTTTTCACGAACAACACCACTCTGGGTTCGCCGAGCATTGCCCAGAAATTCACCGAA
>CAZFCR010000252.1:0-5548 GCA_964517305.1 uncultured Akkermansia sp. | reverse complement strand
AGAAAAGATCAATTCTATTTATAAGAAAAAAGGAACAGCTCGTCCGGTTTACAATGCCGAATCGCTGCCGGAAGGCAACAACGGGTTAGGACTGATGCTTCTTGGCGTAACGGGCGACATGGTATTGCCGGCCGATGTGTATGAAAAAATAAAAGCGCATACTCTTTCGCAGGTACGCGGCACCGTTCAGGCCGATATATTAAAGGAAGACCAGGCTCAGAATACCTGTATTTTCAGTACTGAATTCAGCCTGCGTGTGATGGGAGATGTGCAGCAGTATTTTATCAATAAAAACGTCAGGAATTTTTATTCAGTTTCCATCAGTGGTTATCACATCGCCGAAGCGGGTGCCAATCCTATTTCCCAGCTGGCGTTCACACTTTCAAACGGATTTACTTTTGTTGAGTATTACCTGAGCAGGGGCATGAACATCAACGATTTTGCGCCTAACCTCTCGTTTTTCTTCAGCAATGGCATTGATCCCGAATACAGCGTGATTGGTCGCGTTGCACGCAGGATCTGGGCAAAGGCCATGAAAAATAAATACGGCGCCAATGAAAGAAGCCAGATGCTGAAATACCATATTCAGACATCGGGACGCTCGCTGCACGCTCAGGAGATCGATTTTAACGATATCCGCACAACGCTCCAGGCTTTGTATGCTATTTACGACAACTGTAACTCTCTCCATACAAATGCTTACGATGAAGCCATTACCACGCCAACCGAAGAAAGTGTGCGCAGGGCCATGGCCATTCAGCTGATCATTAACCGTGAACTCGGACTTGCCAAAAACGAAAATCCCCTTCAGGGCGCGTTTATCATTGAAGAGCTGACTGATCTGGTGGAAGAAGCAGTACTCACAGAATTCGACAGGATCACCGAAAGAGGTGGTGTTTTGGGGGCGATGGAAACCATGTACCAGCGTTCGAAGATCCAGGAAGAGAGTCTTTATTATGAAACCCTTAAACACAATGGAGAATATCCTTTGATTGGGGTAAATACATTTCTCAGCTCCAAGGGTAGTCCAACAGTGTTGCCAAGAGAAGTGATCAGGTCTACAACCGAAGAAAAAGAAGCGCAGATCAGAACCCGGGATACGCTCTGGAAGAGCCATGCCGACAAGTCTGCGGCGGTATTAAAAGAGCTTCAGACGGCGGCCATTCAGAATAAAAATCTGTTTGAAGGCCTGATGGAAGCGGTAAAATATTGTAGTCTGGGCCAGATCACAAACGCCTTATTCGAGGTGGGGGGGCAGTACCGACGTAACATGTAGAATGATATTAACACCGTAACTGTTAGAATTTAAACGATTTAAGATGATGGATACGCTCTAATTGCGTATATTTCAGGCAAATTTAATAGGTAATGATGAAAAAGCTTTCATTTTTTGTGCTCGCCCTGGTCTTGGTTACCAGCATTTCTTGCAGGAAAAAGGAACTGATCCCCGGCGTGTACGAAGGTGCCGAAAGAACGATGGGCAATGGCACTGTGCGTTCGTGGGTAAAGTTTGACAAGGATGGAGTTCCGCTTTCCCTCGGATTTAACTTAACTGATGATGCCCTGACTGGCCTGGCTACTTCTGCTGCGGGTCACGATCACAACAACAGCTACGATTTTATGCTGCCGCCTACCGAAGTGTCGCGCACACCTTTTGATCACATTGTTATCGACTGGAACCCTAGCGGTCACGAACCAAAGCCCATCTACGCAGCAGGTCATTTAGACTTTCATTTTTACATGATAGATAATAAGGAAAGAAAGGCCATTCCTTCTTATTCTCAGGACAGCACCGGTTTTAAGAACAAACCATCCGCCGAGTATTTTCCTGCAAATTACATTAATCCGCCACTCGTTGTTTCAAGCGATCCCCAAATGGGCACACACTGGGTTGACATGAATTCTCCGGAACTTCAGCCGGGCGGCGTGTTCACCGAGACCTTTGTTTACGGATCCTACAACGGTAAAGTGAATTTTCTTGAACCTATGGTGACTATGGATTTTTTTAAAAGCATCACCAACTTCAGCCGTTCTATTCCATGGCCTGCAAAAGTACAGATCAGCGGATATTACCCAAAAACACTGCGCATCACCCATGTTGACGGCGAGTACATTCTTGCGCTCGAAGACCTTCAGCACAGGGTAGCTCAATAGCACTCAACCGCCTCCCAGGGGCGGTTTTTTTTTGCCTCTTTTGTCCTTCTTATTATCCTTTTAAGCATGAAAAGATTCATCTCACTTTTCCTGGTGTTTGGCGTATGCCCTTTCGCTGCGCAGAACGCGCGCCTGACGGATTCAATAGAAAAAGCCATTTCTGTGATGGTTAACCGGGAGCAAGCGGTGATAGAGAAAACCGCGCTGGTTCTTAAATATTTCAGTGCGGGCGAACCCGCTAAAGCCATGGAAACATTTGAAGCCTGTGAAGTGGATGCGGCGCACCTGAACTCAAAAAAAGCACTCGGTGCGGTATTCAATACAAAAGGTATTTTGTTTTATTACAATACCAGCTTTGATTCAGCCCTGCATTATTTTAAAAAGGCCCTTCAGCTTCGCAAAGAGTCGGGCGACCACAGCGGCCTTATTAAAACCATGAGCAACATTGGCGGCATTTATTACATGACAATGGATTACCGCGCCGCTCTTAAATGGTTTGAAGACGGGCTCGCGCTTGAACAAAAACATCATTTTAAGGAGGGAGAGTTTGTTTCTATCAATAATGTAGCCTCCATTTACATGATCTTAAAAATGAACACCGCCGCACTTCGATACCTGCAGAAGGCCGAACGGATCTACATCGCGGATAACCGGCCCGAACACCTGCCGCACACTTACGATGGCATGGCAACCGTGTATAAGGAAAAACGCCTGTACGACAGCGCGCTTTATTATGCGGTGAAAACAAGGAACCTGGCCATGAAATTAAACGATCAGAGTTCGGTGGCGCATGCGCTGGTAAAAGAAGGCACGATATACAGCGCAAAAAAAGATTTCGCCACGGCGCGTTTAAAACACAGTGAGGCGCTGGACCTGGCTTTAAAATTAAAAGACAAACGGCTCCAACTGGCTACTTACGCTAACCTTGCCGGGGTTGAAATTGAACGCAACAAGCCCGATAGCGCGGATATCTGGCTGGAGAAGGTAATGGTACTCCAGGAAGAATTAAAATACAAAAAAAACGAAGAAGACCTTGCGAAGATTTTTGCTGAATATTATTACCGTAAACTGGATTATAAAAAAGCGTATGATTACATGATGCTGTATGACAGGGTGAGAGACAGCGTTTACAATCTTGCCACCACCGGGCAAATTGCCGAAATGCAGGAGAGATTTGAGGCCGATAAAAAGGAAAAACAAAATTTATTGTTGCAGGCCGAAAACCGCAATCATAAAACCACGCGGAGTTATCTGCTTGTAATTCTGGCCCTGGCGCTGCTGGCTGTCGCGGGTGCCTGGGTAGCCCTGTCAAAAATCAAAGCGGCCAGCAAAACCATAACCCATCAGAAAGAACTGGTTGAAGAAAAACAGAAAGAGATCCTCGACAGCATCAGGTACGCCAAAAGAATCCAATACGCATTGCTGGCCAGCGATGGTCTTTTAAAAGCAAATCTCCCCGAACATTTTGTATTGTTTAAACCCAAAGACGTGGTGAGCGGTGATTTTTACTGGGCAGCGCCTACAGAAGATGGTTTTGTTTATGTAACGGGCGATTGCACAGGCCATGGTGTACCCGGCGCGTTTATGAGTTTGCTCAACATCAGCAAGCTTAGCCAGGCCATCAATGAAAAAAAGATCACCCGGCCGGCGGCTATTCTCAACAACATCAGAACAGAGATCATCAGCGCGCTGAATCCTGCGGGAGGGGAAAGCGCCGGGCGTGACGGCATGGATGCGGTTGTTTGCAGGTTGAACCTGAAAGAGAAAAAACTGAGTTTTGCCGCGGCCAACAATTCGTTTTACATTGTGCGGAATCGGCAGGTGTTGCATTGTCTCGCTGATAAAATGCCTGTTGGCAAAGGTCACGACGATACCATTCCTTTTACGGAGAACGAGATCAGTCTTGAGACAGGAGATGTTATTTACACCATGACCGACGGTTACGCCGATCAGTTTGGAGGTCCTGCCGGAAAAAAATTCAAGTACCGCCAGCTGGAGGAACTGCTGGTTGGTCTGAGTGTTCTGCCAATGCATGAGCAGCGCGCCGAACTCGAATTAAGTTTTGAAAAGTGGCGTGGCAATTTGGAACAGGTAGACGATGTTTGTATCATTGGGGTACGCATTGTTTAAATCCATGAGGTCACTAGTAATTTTAAGAGGTTTACCGGGAGCAGGTAAATCAAGCCTGGCAGCTGTTCTGAGTGAAGGCGCAGGTCCTGTCTTTTCAATCGACGATTATTTTACAGATCCGCAAACCGGCGCATATAACTTTGACTTCAGTAAAAATCACCTCGCTTACAAACAGTGTGAGATGAGCACTGAACAGGCCATGGCAGAGAAAAAGGAAAAAATCTTTATCGACAATGCGTTTACACTGGAGTGGGAAATGGAGCCTTATTTTAAACTCGCTGAGAAATACGGTTATCGGGTGTTTGTGGTAACGGTCGAAAAACGACATCCTGGCAATAATCAGCATGGAGTTAGCGGTGAACAGCTGCAGAAAATGGCGGCCAAATACAAAGTGGTTCTCATGTAAAATGCCTTGTTAATTTCATCTAAAGGCCCGAAAACAAATCCCTGATTTGATGTATCTTTATCCGCCACACAAACGTTATACCAGCAAATGAAAAAATTCGCCTCATTATTACTGATTCTTTCATGTTATTTATCAGTCGCTCAGAAGGTCGATCACCAGGGCCGGAAACAGGGATACTGGAAAAAAAAGGATGACCGCAACCATCTCATTTACGAGGGGGAGTTCAAAGACAACGTACCCGTTGGCAAATTCATCTATTATCATCCCAACGATAGCGTGCGCGCCATTATGTATTTCAGGAATGGAGGAAAATCGGCTTACGCAAAACTTTTTTACATGCACGGCAAACGCATGGCGGAGGGCAAATACATCAATAAAGAAGTAAAAGACAGTATCTGGACTTATTACGATGAACTTGGAGTGCTGATTTCAAAAGAAACGTACAATGCTGGAAAAAAACAGGGCATCTCTTACGTTTACATGCCAGATGGCAGTTTGTCGGAAGAACGCACTTTCAGTAATGATCAGCCCAACGGACCTTTCAAACAATATTTTGACGGTAAGGCAGTCCGCTCGCAGGGCCGGTACCTGAACGGCGCGCTGGATGGCCGTGTTGCTTATTATTTTCCGAATGGCATTGAAGCGGCCGCGGGATTTTATAAGAACGGAAAAAAGAACGGCCCCTGGACATACAAAGACAAGGACGGCAAAGTACAAAGCAGAGAACTTTATAAAGATGGGGTTCAGGCTTCTCAGAAAGATGCCGATGCTTTTTTTGCCAAAAATAAAACTGTGGATACACCAGCACCGAAAACCAAACCAGCTACAAAACCTAAAAGCAGCGGCAAATAAGATCCC
>CAZFCR010000251.1:0-5563 GCA_964517305.1 uncultured Akkermansia sp. | reverse complement strand
TATGGGGTGCATCGTGGATGCGCTGATCGTTGGTGTAGGAGTGAACAGTGGTGATATAGGCTTCTTCGATACCAAATTGCTGGAGTACTTTCAGCATGGGCGCGGCGCAGTTGGTGGTGCAGCTGGCGTTCGAAACAATGAGGTCAGAGGAAGTCAATAAGTGATCGTTAACGCCAAGCACCACGGATTTGATGCTGTCTTCTTTTGCCGGAGCGGAAAGAATTACTTTTTTCGCACCTGCCTGAAGATGAAGACTGGCGCTTTTGGTATCAAGAAAATGGCCGGTGCTTTCAATAACAACGTCGATGTCCATTTCTTTCCAGGGCAATTGCGCAGGATCTTTGGACGACACCACTTTGATGGTTTGGCCGTTAACCCGGAGCGCGTTGCCTTCAACAGCAATGTTCCCAGGAAAAGCCCGGTGAATGGAATCGTATTTTAGAAGATGCGCGAGGGTTACAGCGTCAGTAATATCGTTGATGGCAACTATTTCAATGTTTGGATTGCTGATGCAGTTTCTCAGGAAAACCCGGCCAATGCGTCCGAATCCGTTAATGGCTATTCTGGTTTTTTTCATATCAGGAAGGTTTGAACGGTTTTTTTTCGTGTGAATTGATGTTGTAAAGGTACCAGTTGTTTTTAATCCGCATCAGAATTTCGCTGCCATTTGGGCCCGCTTTTATTTCATTAACATTTAGTTGCTTTTCTTCCAGCGTTTCAAGATTATTCAGGATAAAATATTCCTTCGGTTCAAATATCTTGTGAATCACATATTTTTTTGTGGCCTGGTCAACATGTCTTTTAAAACCATAGAGGCGTTTACCCTGGTAGTCATAAATGCCGTCTTCGCTGTTGGGAAGTCCGGCTCCGCAGCCAATGATCATCGAATCGGTGGTGTTTATTTTCAGGTGCGTATATCGGGGCGGAATGATCTCTGTTTCGTTGGCTGTAATTATACCCCACAACACTTCATCTGCTTCGCTGAGCGTTCCGGCGAGGTAATAATCCGGCGCCTCACTTTTTTTCAGTTCGTGATATCCTTTGCGGCTCAGTTGTCGGAAGTTTTTAGCGACGAGGTGTTTTTTTCCTTTCACACTCACAATAAAAACCTGATCGGTGTTATTAAATTGTTTCAGGGTGTTTTTATTAAGGCCAAAAATACTGCACGTGTCATTTCCCGGAACGCTGATGCTCAGTTTTTCATTTTTTTTGTTGAGGTACCGGCATTTAAAACTGGTTGAATTTACTTTGATGAACTGACTGCTGGCCGATGTTTTGCTTTTTGTGCAAGCCAGGCAGACCATGCCGGTTGAGTCGAAATTAAATATGGTATCGTAAACGGGTGGAATGATCACCAGTTGATGTTCACGGATGCCCCAACCCGATGATTCCCTGAAGGTCTCGCTCTGGGCAAACAAAGCAGGTCGCACGAAAATGAGCAGAACAAAAACTACAATGTATTTCATTGAAGTATAAAAGTACCAAAAATTATAAATGCATGAAATACAGTTTCCGGCCCTGGCAAGGCCCCGGCGTTGCGGGTAACGGAGATAATGGGATATAAATTTGTAATTTAGCGCCATGAAAGTACAGCTTTATAAGCCTCATCCCTGGCATGGTATTCCCATAGGGGAACAGGCTCCCGAAATAGTTACCGCATACATTGAAATGGTTCCAAGCGACAGTGTTAAGTTTGAGATTGATAAACTCACCGGTTACCGTAAGGTGGACAGACCTCAGAAATTTTCAAACATTGTACCTGCACTTTATGGATTTGTGCCGCAAACGTATTGCGATGAAAAGATCCGTGAATACGCCGAAAAACAGTCGGGCCGCAAGGTTGAGCGTGGTGATGGTGATCCTCTGGATATTTGTGTTCTTACAGAAAGGCACATCAGCAGCGGAGACATCATTCTTGAGGCCATTCCGATCGGTGGATTCAGGATGATTGACAAAGGCGAAGCGGACGACAAGATCATTGCCGTGCTGAAGCAGGATGAGATCTACGGACATTACAAGGATGTATCGGAAATCCCTGACACACTCATCAACCGCTTAAAACATTATTTTCTCACCTATAAAAACATGCCGGGAAACGATAACAAGGCTGTTGAGATCACCCATGTATATGGTCGTGAAGAAGCGCAGGAAGTAGTGGTTCGGAGTGTGCTGGATTATAACAACACCTTTATGTCTCACCTTAAGATCGGCGTTTGATCGGCAGATCCGGAGGATGCGCCCTTATTATTTTTTTTCAAGATGCTGTTGCCACTTCCAGGCGCTGAGCGTCATGTCGTCCAGACCGAACTGCGGAGTCCAGCCCAGTTCTTTTTTAGCCATGGTATTGTCGGCATAAACCGCAATAACGTCACCTTCTCTTCGTTTACCGATTACGTAAGGTAATTTGGTGCCCGAAACTTTTTCGAACGAACGGATCACTTCGAGCACACTCACACCAACACCTGTACCAAGATTAAAAAGCGCAACGTTTTTTTTGTTTTTGCCCGCGGCCAGGTGTTCAAAGGCTTTAAGATGCGCCTCTGCAATATCACTTACATGAATGTAATCCCTGATGCAGGATCCATCGCGCGTATTGTAATCATCGCCAAATACAGTCAGGCTGTTTTTCCCCACTGCGGTTTGTGTAATGATTGGAAGCAGGTTATTTGGTTTGTTGAGCGGCATTTCGCCGTTATCTCCGCTCATGTGTGCTCCAACAGGGTTAAAGTAACGCAGGATCACAGATCGGAACCAGGGCTCTGCCTTTGAGAAAAAACGGATGATCTCTTCTCCCACCTGTTTGGTGTGACCATAGGCGCTTTCCGCCTGTTTCAGTTCCGTTTCTTCGGTAACGGGCAACTGGTCGGCGTTGCCGTATACCGAACACGATGATGAAAAGATAAAATTGGCGATGCGCTGTTTTTTGCAAAAGGCAAGGAGGTTGTTCAGCGATTGCAGGTTGTTGTTGTAATAGAGCAGTGGATCCGCCATACTGTCGGGCACCGATTTAAAGGCTGCAAAGTGGATGATGGCGGCAATGTTGCCGATGGCTGACAATTTTTTATCAAGTGTTGCTGCGTCACACAGATCAAATTCCAGGGTCTCGAAATCGCGCTGGCAGATCTTGCGAACGCGATCGTAGGTATCGGCCGATGAGTTGGAATAATTATCCACCGAAACGATCCTGAAATTGGTTTTATTGAGTAATTCTATAAGGGTATGAGAGCCGATATAACCTGCTCCGCCTGTAACAATAATGGTTTGCATAACTGATGGTGACAAATTCAAATCCGGGATATTAAGACCGGAACCGCTAAATTAGTATTTTTACCCCTACCGTGCAGGATACCATCGATATTTTTGACCTTTTGCTCGCCCCTTTTTACATCGGGTTTGTGATCCTGTATGCGCAGAGCGTGGTGCGCCGCAAAATGCGGAACGGAGAAAACACGCACTACAAATACATGATCCCCGCGCTGTTGTGCAAGATCGTTGGTACCATCAGCCTTTGTCTTATTTATGTGTATTATTATACGGAAGGTGGCGACGTGACCAATTATTTTATCAGCGCGCGCACTTACCTCAATGTTTTCCTGTCGGGTCACTTTGAAAAATTCTGGCAGATGGTCGATTACAAAAACAATAACGTGCATTACATCCTTGCATCGGGCAATACGTATGGTTTTTTTATGTTTAACCCAAACGATTATTACGCTTTGTTCACGGTGATGCTCACAATTCCGATCTGTTTTTTCGGCGCCAAGAGTTTTCTTGCAACCGGTATCCTTCTGGCAGGTTTAAGTTTTGTTGGTTTGTGGAAATTGTACGAAGTTTTTATTGATCAGTTTCCGCAGTTAAAAAAACAATTTGCGATCGCGATTTTTTTTATGCCCACCGTTTTTTTCTGGGGATCAGGCATTCTTAAAGACACCTACACACTCAGTGCTATCGGATTTTTTATTTACGGTATTTATAATTTCCAGATTAAAAAACGCCGCAAGGTGAAATTCCTTCTCATGATTTTTGGAGCTTCGGTCATTTTTATTTTTATCAAACCCTATTATTTGTTTGCCTTGTTGCCTGGAACGCTGCTCTGGATCTTCTTTCACAGGATCGAACGCATCAAAAGCCAGTTTTTCAGAGCCATCACCATTCCCCTGATACTCGGTATTCTGTTGCTGGTTGTTGGATTTTTGTTTCAGAATTTTGCCGCTTACCTGGGGGAATACAGTCTTGAAAACGTATTGCACAAAGCGGTAAAAACCCAGCAGGACCTTGTGCGTTCGCAGTACGGTTCCAATAGTTATGACATTGGGAAGTTCGACGCGAATGTATGGAGCGTGATGGGAAAAATTCCGGCCGCACTCAATCTGGCTCTTTTCAGACCTTATGTCTGGGATGCAGGAAATGCTGTAATGTTGTTATCAGGACTCGAAAATTTGTTTATGCTCGGTTTCTCCATCTATATTTTGCTTCGCGTTAAAATATCGGTGCTGCTGGTTTCCATTCAGAGTCATCCCCTGCTGGTATTCTCCCTGCTTTTTGCCTTGTTTTTTGCTTTTTCAGTGGGTCTCACCACCGCCAATTATGGCGCGCTTTCACGGCTTAAGATCCCATGTGTGCCGTTTTACCTGGCCTCGTTGTTCATTATTTATGAAATGAACAAAACCCGTTTTAAGCGTAGATAGTTTTGTAAATGGATTCTGCAATCTCAAAATTGCGGTATTGTTCTGCAAGCTGCCTGATCCGCAGGGAAGTGTTTTTTTCGGCGAGAAGATATTCTATTTTTTTTACAGCGTTTAAATATTCCTGCTCGTTAAGTTGCTGAAGGACATAACCTGCTTCATTTTCAGCAATGAGCCTGCTGTCGTCAGAAATGTTTCTGGTGATCACCACCGGCATGCCACTGGCCCAGTATTCTCCGTTTTTAATCGGACTGCAGAAGGCTTTTGTGGGCACGGGTTTTACCGGACAGATTCCGAAATCAGCCATGCGCAGGTAGGCTGGCATTTCTTCGTGTTTAACGAATGCGATCTGCACTTTGTTCCTGTCTACTGCCGAGTTTTTGCAGAACAGTTCAATTTCCGCTTCTGAATGTGAAGTGAGTAAAACAATTTTGAAACGGTCGCCGAAATAATCAATCGCTACTTTAAAAAAATCAAATACTTCTTTGTCGAGGTAGATGCCACCAAACTTGCCCGCGTACAAACAGGTGATGGTTTTGTTTGCCGCATCACTTGATGCTTGAGCCGGCGGAAAAAACAAGTTGAGATCAACGCAGGCTGGTTTTACGAAATATCGTTTTTTCTTCGCGCCATAAGTTGTTTCCGCGTGTTCAATCATGCCTTTAGCCGCGCAGATCACTTCGGTTGCTTTCCTGAACTGAAGTTTTTCAAGTTTAAAAAGAATTTTGAATGCCGTGCTTTTTTTTGTCCAGCTGCCGTTTTCAATCATGTTCAGCGCATGCGGTTCGAAACTGTCAAGAACCAATGGTTTCCTGGTTACAATGGATAACAAACAGGCAATGGCGCCACCCGGCGTGCACCAGCCGTGAAGCCCTGAA
>CAZFCR010000250.1:0-5586 GCA_964517305.1 uncultured Akkermansia sp. | reverse complement strand
CCCCTAACTAATTTTGAATAAGGCATGACGTATTTGGATTTTGAGAAACCAATTCAGGATTTGGAGACAGAATTAACCAAACTTAAGGAGATAGCGGCAAAGAGTAAGGTTGATCTGAGCGATAAAATAAAAGAACTTGAAGATCACATCCGCGTAAAAACCCAGGAACTTTATTCCAACCTGAGCGCCTGGCAGCGCGTGCAGGTGAGCCGCCACCCTGAGCGGCCTTATACCCTGGCCTATATTGAATACGTTTCGGGAAAAAGCTTTATAGAACTGCACGGCGACCGCACGGTGGGCGACGATAAAGCCATGGTGGGCGGTTTTGGTGAGATAGAGGGACAAACGGTGATGTTTATCGGTCAGCAGAAAGGTGTAAACACCAAGATGCGCCAGATCCGTCGTTTTGGCATGGCCAATCCCGAAGGTTACCGCAAGGCCCTTCGTTTAATGAAACTTGCCGAAAAATTCAATAAACCCATCGTTACTTTTATAGATACACCGGGTGCCTATCCGGGCCTTGAAGCCGAAGAGCGCGGTCAGGGCGAAGCTATTGCGAGAAATCTTCTTGAAATGGCCCAGTTAAAAGTACCTGTCATCTGCATCATTATCGGGGAAGGCGCCAGTGGCGGTGCATTGGGCATTGGCATCGGCGACCGTGTACTCATGTTAGAAAACACCTGGTATTCGGTAATTTCACCTGAATCCTGCTCATCCATTCTGTGGAGAAGCTGGAATTTTAAAGAAAAAGCCGCCGAAGCGCTTAAACTCACGTCGCACGACATGAGTAAAAACCAGCTGATTGATGGCGTGATCCCGGAACCACTTGGAGGAGCACACCGCAACCACGAAGAAATTTTCGCAACGGTGAAACATGAAATACTGAAACACCTGAAGGACCTCAACAAGCTGGATCCTGAAGAACGCATCAACGAACGGATCAATAAATTCGCGTCAATGGGTGTTGTTCACGATCTTGAAAAAGAGGAAGAACCCGCATAATTTTTCTCCCGGCCGGTTAATTTGAATATATTTACGGCTCAAAAAAATTAAGGAAACAAATTCAACAGATAACCAACAAAAACAAATTTAAATGGCAGACACAGGCGATATCGGCGTAGGATCGGTGATCCGTTTTAACGGAGAACTGGTACAGATTATGGAATACCAGCACAGAACACCCGGTAACTTGCGCGCGTTTTACCAGGCTAAAATGCGCAACTTAAAAAATGGCAAACAAACCGAAAACCGTTTTCGCAGCGGTGAGGCCGTAGAGGTAGTGCGCGTTGAATATAAAATGATGCAGTACATTTACGCCGAAGACGCTTTCGCCGTAGTAATGGACAACGAAACCTACGAACAAACACACATTCCTATGGTGATGTTTGGCGACAGCGGCCGTTTCTTAAAAGAAGGCATGGAAGTGAAAGTAAGTTTTGAAGAGGGTGAAAACCCGATCATCGCTGAAGCACCAACCTTTATTGAAGCGCAGATCACCTACACTGAACCGGGCTTAAAAGGCGATACCGCCACCAACACTTTAAAACCGGCAAAAATTGATACCGGTACCGAGATCAGGGTTCCTTTGTTTGTGAACGAAGGCGACTGGGTTAAAATTGACACCCGCACCGGCGATTACGTGGAGCGGATCAAAAAATAAAATTGTTTGATGAGAGACAGCGGCGAAAAATTTCGCCGCTTTTTTTTTGGAATCCTGATCAGGATCTGACAATCAAAACCGAGGTCTTTGAGATAAAAAGGGATCGCTGATGTTCGCGTAAGTTTTTCCAGCCACTGAGCGAGATCAGAATCAGATCTTCCAGGGTTTCGAATTTATTGTTATGCTCCAGCTGTTCTGTTGAGAAATGGAGTGGCCATCTGAACTGAACTGCCTGCACGGCATCCCGAACAGATGCTGGCGGCTCAGAAAAGTCAGCATTAAAACACAGGATGATCCTGCTGCCGTTGTTGCTGATCAGTTTCTCTGCGAGATTCAGAAGATCCAAATCGTTTACATCAGAAAACATGAGGCGTGTTTCTTTAACGCTGCTTACTTCTTTGCCTGCAAGAACACCTACTGTAATTTCTGACTTCAGCAGAATATTATTCGCTTTTTCATCAAAGCCGTAAGCATTTCCGAAAGCAGGTTCGCCCCGGAGAGCGGCTGCTAATTTCCGGGGATTAAACATGCGGGTGCCAAAACCAAGAATTCTGCCCAGGGTACTTCCTTCAAACACTGAAGTACCTGTTCCTATGAGCAGCAGATCAAAATTTCCCTGAGCCGATGTGTCTACAATCTCTCCGACAATATCGCCTGAGGGTTTAAAAAAAAGATTCAGTGGCACCTGGAGTTTTTCTGACTCAGCTTTGATAGGTGCAAAACTTTCCTGCTCGTATTCAAGAAAGTTGTACTGGTTGATCTCGTTGCTGGGAGAAAGGTGCATGGCTGTGATACCTGAACTCTGCATCTGATTTTTTACAAAACAATAAGCGAGCCTGAACAAACTAAGTCCTTTCTGCGCGCCACCGAAGGCTATGAGGATGTTAAACAATTCAGCCTGCTGCGTTGAAGCCTGAATATTTTCTTCTGGTAAGGTAAATTTTTTATTGATGAGTTCCAGCGCGGGGCTCGTCATGAAGGTGGTGATCAGCGCCATCAGCACCATCATTGCAAAGATCTCGGGCCCGAGCACACCCAGGTCGTAACCAATGTTGAGAACAACCAGCTCCATTAAACCACGTGTATTCATGAGCGCACCGATGGTCAGACTGTCGCGCCAGTTCTGTCCTACAAAACGCGCAGCCAGGGCACTTCCGAAAAATTTTCCCGCCACGGCCAGCAGCGTGATGATGGTGCAAACCTGCCATAACACGGCGGTATTAAGCAAGCCGATCTCTGTTCTTAAACCCGTGAACACAAAAAACAAAGGCAGCAAAAGTACCAGCGAAATGTCTTCCACCTTTTCAATAAAAATATTTCTGAAACGGATGTTCCCGGGCATGATGGTGCCAGCCATAAAAGCACCGAACAAAGCGTGGATGCCAATGGTTTCTGACAGGTAGGATGAAAACAGGAGTGTAACAAAAAACACTGCTACAACCGGTTTACTCATTGTTTCGCGGTTGGTGTACTTCTCTCCCACCCGGTGCAAAAAGGGTTTTACAAGTTTCAACATCACAACAACATACAATCCGGCAAGCAAAATAATATACAGCGCGCTCAGCACCGATCCGGCTTTTACAATTGCGATCACCGCTGCGAGCAGGCACCAGGCGGTAATGTCATCAGCCGCGGCGCAGGTAATGGCAATGGTTCCTACCTTTGTTTTAGAGAGCCCCTTTTCCTGCACAATGCGGGCCAGAACGGGAAACGCGGTAATGCTCAGAGAAATACCAATAAACAATGAAAAGGCCAGAAAAGAAATGCCCTGAGGCGCAAAATCATCATAAATAAAATACGAGAGTGCTATGCCGAGGCTGAAAGGAAAAACAATGCTTGCATGGCTGATGATCACCGCGTCGCGGGCCTTGTTTTTGAGTACATCCAGATCGAGTTCCATGCCAACCACAAACATAAACAGGATCAGACCGATCTGACTCAGGAATTTCAGGTTAGGCAGGGATTCGACGGGAAAAAGAAATAAAGAAAACTCCGGAAAAAAATAACCCACCACCGAAGGACCCAGAAAAATTCCTGCAATGATCTCACCTATCACTGTAGGTTGTTTCAGCATTTTAAAAAGGAGTCCAAAGATCCGCGCCGCAACTATAATGGTGACGATCTGCAGCAAAAGAATGGCCAGCGGATGATGGAGGTTGTTTTCCAGCGTTCGGGTAAAATCGCTGAAAGGCTGTGATGGTTGATGGTCTGTTACCCCTGCGGCATCTATAAGTTCTTTGTTTTTACCGGCACTCAGCACAAAATAAACCAGTGCTGTGAAGACCGCGAGTACAATGATATAAAACAGCAGGTCGCGGTATTTTTTCATGGGATCATTATTGCACGCCTTTGATCAGTTTATCGAGGATCTCGATGGCACTTTTGCTGATGACCGTGCCCGGACCGAAAATAAAAGACACGCCGGCTTTGTATAAAAATTCATAATCCTGCTGGGGGATCACTCCGCCTGCAACGATCATGATATCGCCGCGACCAAATTTTTCAAGTTCTTTTATCACCTGCGGCACCAGAGTTTTGTGTCCCGCGGCAAGACTTGAGATCCCGAGTATGTGCACATCGTTCTCAACGGCCTGTTTGGCTGCTTCAAAAGGTGTCTGAAACAAAGGACCAATGTCAACATCAAAACCCATGTCTGCAAAACTGGTGGCAATTACTTTGGCTCCTCTGTCGTGACCATCCTGCCCCATTTTAGCCACCATGATCCTTGGCCTCCGGCCATCCAGTTCCGCAAAACGATCGGCCAGTTCGCGGGCTTTTGTAAAATCTTTGTCCATTTTAATTTCTTTGCTGTAAACACCGGCTATAGAGCGGATGCTGGCTTTGTAGCGCCCGTACACTTTTTCAAGCGCATCAGAAATTTCACCAAGAGAACATCGGCACTCCGCAGCCACTATGGCTAGTTCAAGCAAGTTACCTTTACCGCTCCGCGCTGCTTCTGTTAATGCTTCCAGAGCAGCTGTCACCTGTGCGGGATTTCTTTCTGATCTTAATTTTTTTAGACGGTCGATCTGCTGCGCGCGCACGCGTGTATTGTCTACATCAAGGATCTCAATATGGGTTTCTTCCTCAACCTGGTAACGGTTCACGCCAACAATGATGTCTTTGCCGCTGTCGATGCGTGCCTGCTTGCGTGCGGCAGCCTCTTCGATGCGCATTTTTGGAATGCCTGTTTCAATTGCTTTTGCCATCCCTCCCAGTTTTTCAACTTCCTCAATCAAAGTCCATGCCTTGTGTGCTATGTCGTGGGTCAGCTTTTCCAAATGGTAACTGCCTCCCCAGGGATCAACCACCCTGCAGATGTTGGTTTCGTGCTGCAGCACCAGTTGCGTATTACGTGCAATGCGTGCACTGAAATCCGTTGGCAAGGCAATGGCTTCATCAAGCGCGTTGGTGTGCAGGCTTTGTGTGTGTCCCATTGCGGCAGCCAGTGCTTCCACACAGGTTCGTGTTACATTGTTAAAGGGATCCTGTTCGGTAAGGCTCCAGCCGCTGGTCTGACAATGAGTTCTCAGCGCAAGCGATTTGGTATTCTTTGGATTGAACTGTTTTACAATTTTTGCCCAGAGCATCCTTGCAGCGCGCATCTTGGCTATCTCCATAAAATGGTTCATGCCAATGGCCCAGAAAAAAGAAAGGCGGGGCGCGAAATTATCCACATCAAGACCGGCGTTGATGCCGGTGCGCAAATATTCAAGTCCGTCGGCCAGCGTGTAAGCCAGTTCAATATCCGCCGTGGCGCCCGCCTCCTGCATGTGGTAACCACTGATGGAGATGGAATTGAATTTCGGCATGTTTTTAGAGGTGAACTCAAAAATATCCGCAATGATCTTCATGCTCGGTGCAGGCGGATAAATGTATGTGTTGCGCACCATGAACTCTTTCAGAATATCGTTCTGAATAGTGCC
>CAZFCR010000249.1:0-5603 GCA_964517305.1 uncultured Akkermansia sp. | reverse complement strand
ATCCTGAAATTCATCAGAATGTCGTTCTTTTTTTTCTCGTCGAAATTTTTCCATTCTTCAGCAGTAAAAGGAAAAAGATCTTTCTCTACTTCACCTGTGAGAATGTCGTGACTGAGTCCTTTGCAACCTTCAGTTTCAAGTATACGCAGGAGGCTGCTGATGTGTTCTGTTTTGTTATTACGGGGATTGTACCACGAATTAAAAAGTTGTATGAAGATCCATTGTGTCCATTTGTAATACGCCGGATCTGAGGTTCTGACTTCACGGCTCCAGTCGAATGAAAAACCTATTTTATCAAGTTGTTCGCGGTAGCGGTTGATGTTCTGTTCGGTTGTGAGGGCGGGATGCTGGCCGGTTTGAATGGCATACTGCTCAGCAGGAAGTCCAAAACTGTCGTAACCCATAGGATGCAGCACATTAAATCCTTTGTGCCGCTTGTAACGCGCCATGATGTCGGAGGCGATGTAGCCGAGCGGGTGACCTACGTGAAGGCCGGCCCCACTGGGATACGGAAACATGTCAAGAACATAATATTTTGGTTTGGAGGAGTTGTCAAGCGCCTGGAAAGTTTTTTTCTGTGCCCAGTAATTCTGCCATTTTTTCTCTGTCTCCCTGAAATTGTAATCCATAATTTTAATAAAGGCACAAAGATAAACAATATACGATTGTGGCACCTGTAAAAAGGGCTTACAGCCTTCTCATTCGTCACGGCTGATCACCGCGAGTCTCGACTGTTGCTGTACATCGATATAAATAAAATCAAGATCGTTCACCACCCTCCCGGTAATCAGGTAACAACCCGGACCGCTGAAGGGAAAAGCCCGCGCCGATGGCGGAAAGTGAACGGTATCGAGCCAGTGACCGTCCATGTCGAGAAAAGTGCCAAACAACATGCGCTGGCCTGAGGAAGTGCGTGTGTTTTTTACATTCACAAGGTAAGCGGTGATCTCAACCTGCTGACCGGCCAGAGTCTGCAGATCCCGCGCCTTCAGGGAATGGTCAGGTTTTTGACGGAGCAGTGCAAAAGGAGAGCACAGTGAAAATCCAAGCAATTCAATTTCATCGAACGCATCATCCATCCAGGAATGTTCGAGCTCCGGCAATTTGTATTGTTGTGGTGTAATGTCAAACAAACTTCCGCCGGCCGCTGCTTTTACAAGCGGATTGATGAGCATGTGCGCCTGCCAGAGCAGTTCTTTTTTATTGGTGTTCAGAAATTTAAAGGCGCCGACCCTTATCAGCAAACGCAATTGTTCGATGGTGACCCGCGTTCGTTTCACGAAATCGTACAGGGTTTCAAATGCGCCGTTGGTATCCCGTTCTTTTATCAATGCTGTAATCAATGTAGTTTCAAGGCCCTGAACCATGTTGAGTCCGAGGTATATTTTTGCACCCCTGATCACCGTGTTTTGTGTGCTGTTGTTGATGCAGGGCGGAATGATCTCCGCGCCATGCATGCGCGCCTCGTGGATGTAGATCTCGGTGCGGTAGAATCCGCCGCCATTGTTGAGTGTGGCCACCATGTACTCCAGTGGATAATAAGCCTTTAAAAAAAGTGCCTGGTAACTTTCAACGGCATAACTGGCAGAGTGTCCTTTTGAGAAGGCGAAGTTGGCAAAACTTTCTATCTGGTTCCAGATGCCGAGAATGGTTTCTTCAGCAAAGTTCTTTTTCCGGCAATTTTCAAAAAACTTTTCGCGCACCAGGTGAAATTCATTGCGCTGTTTGAACTTCCAGCTCATGCCGCGGCGCAGGTAGTCGGCTTCAGCAAGAGTAAGATCGGCAAACAGATGGGCCACTTTGATCACATCTTCCTGGTAAACCATCACACCATAGGTTTCTTTCAGAAGATCGTAAAGTTCAGGCAGCGCTTCACGTGCTTTTTCGCGTTTGTGAGCATGCCTGTAACGTTGTATGTATTCGTTCATCATCCCGCTTTTTGAAACGCCAGGGCGAATGATGGAACTTGCCGCTACCAGCCTCAGGTAATCATCGGCCTGTAATTTTGTTAGCAGCATGCGCATGGCTGGCGATTCTACATAAAAGCAGCCTATACATTTTCCGATGCGCAGCAGTTCTTTGATCTTTTCGTCGTGTTTAAATTTTCGCACATCGTGGATGTCGAGGGTAACGCCTTTGTTTTCTTTCACGATCTCGACAGCATCTTTTATTTTTCCAAGTCCGCGCTGACTCAGGATATCGAATTTAAACAGACCGATGTCTTCCGCTTCCAGCATGCTGAACTGGGTGGTTGGATAACCTTTGGGTGGTAAAAATGTGGCCGTATAAGAGGTGATGGGTTCTTCAGAAATAAGAATACCACTGGCATGAATGCTCAGGTGATTCGGGAATCCTGCAATCAGTTGGCTGTACCTGTGCACTAGTTGAGCGATGGGATCGGTTGTTCCATTCTCGGATTTTAATGGCTGCAGACGGTCGATCTCGGCGGGAGGCAGACCGAATACTTTCCCCAGTTCTCTCGTTACCGCATCGTGCTGAAAGGTGGAATAGGTACCGAGCAGGGCCACATTGTTACGCGTGCCAAATCTTTCAAAGATGTAACGCGTGATGTCTTCACGGTCGCGCCACGAAAAATCAATATCAAAATCGGGCGCGTTGCTGCGGTGTTCGTTGATGAACCGTTCGAAATAAAGGTCAAGATCAATCGGGTCAACATCAGTAATGCGCAGCAGGTAGGCGATCATGCTGTTGGCCCCGCTGCCGCGGCCTACGTAGAAATAACCTTTGTTGCGGGCGTAAGTTACAATGTCCCAGTTGATCAGAAAATAAGAAGCAAAGTGCATTTTGGCGATCACTTCCAGTTCTTTCTCCAGCCTTTCGTACTCTGGTGGTCCGGCATCGGGATAACGGTACGACAATCCTTCCAAAGCGAGTTCACGGAGTTTCTGAACATCGCCCTCGGCGGTTCCCGTGTAATGCCTCAGGTTTTTATTGTCAAGTTTATCAAACGTAAAATCAACCTTGCAGGTAGCCATGATGGACTCTGTATTGTGAAGGATGTCGGGATATTCTGCAAACGCGGCGCGGAGTGTTTGTTCCGGCATGGCCACCGCTTCGGGAGCACTTTGTTCGCTTACCGGAAGTTTACTCAGGAGCGAATTGGTGTCGATGGCGCGCAACAGGCGATGGGCATTAAAATGTTTTTTGGTGATGAAGCTGAGTGTCTGAAGGATCACCATTTTGTGTCGGAGATGTTTGTGCGGACTGAATGGCAGCTGTGAAAGTTCTTTCGCGGAGATGCCGATGAATTCATTATTCCTCAGCGATTTTTCCCGGTATCCCGCGAAGGGGTACACAATAAAAACATCGTCCATTTCCGGCGCGTCAGCCTCAAAGGGCTGTTCCTGCATCAGGTGTTGACTCAGGTGTTCGTTGAGTGTTTTAAAACCCTTGTTGTTGATGGCAATGCCGACGTACATCTGTCTTGCGCCGTTCCTGAAATCTATTCCGGGAATCACCTTTAATTCGCTGTCCTGGTTGTTCCGCAGAGTATCGAGCACTGCCGAGGTGTTGTTGATGTCGCTCAGCACAAAACTCCGGTAACCTTTGTTTTTTACTTCCTCTGTCAGTTCTGCGGGCGACAAGGTTCCATAACGAAAGCTGTAATAGCTATGGCAGTTGAGCAGCAAAACAAATTTATTTTTTAATGCCGTTAAAAAGGCTGGTTTCTCTTTTGTCGAGACCAAGACCCGCGGCGCGCATTACCGCGGCGTCGCCAAATCTCTGGCGCAGTTTGTCCATGGCGGCATACAACTGAACCTGTTCGGTAGTATCGTTAAAGAGATCAAACTGGTAAGTGCCCTGAATGAGGTGACTGAATTTAACGCCAATGAGCCGGATGAGCATGCGTTTCTGAAACAAACGGCCGAAGAGCTCTTTTACTTTTTCAATGAGTGTTGAATCCAGCGCTGTATAAGGAATGCGCGCCTGCATGGTGTAGGTATTAAAATCAGAATAGCGGATCTTCACCGTAACACAGGCCGTTAATTTTTCTTCGCTCCTGAGCTGGAAGGCAAGTTTTTCGGCCATGCTTACCAATACCCGTTTCAGGTGATCGGTGTCGATCGTGTCCTTCTCAAACGTACATTCTGTGGAAAGAGATTTGCGTTCGTTATAGGGTTCAACCGGAGAATTATCGATGCCATTGGCTTTTTTCCAGATCATGGTGCCATTCTCGCCCAGCACCTGCTGCATCACTTCCAGCGGCATGTCCTGCACGGTTTTTACTTTTTCGATGCCCATGCCCCTCAATAACTGGTAAGTTTTATCGCCTACCATGGGAATTTTTTTGATGGATAAAGGGGCCAGAAATTCTTTTTCAATGCCAAAGGGAATTTCACGCTGGCCGTTGGGTTTGGCTTCGCCTGTGCCTACCTTCGCCACTGTTTTGTTGGTAGACAGAGCAAATGAAATTGGCAGGTTGGTTTCGCGGATGATCTTCTGGCGGATCTCCGTTGCCAGTTTATAACAGCCAAAAAAACGGTCCATCCCGGTCATGTCTACATAAAACTCATCGATGGATGATTTTTCGTAAACAGGTACGTTTTCTTTGATAATGTCGGTGACCATGTCAGAAAACTTACTGTATTCTTCATGATCACCGCGAACAATCACTGCTTCAGGACAAAGTTGCCGGGCGGTGCGCATGGGCATGGCCGAATGAATGCCGTAGCTGCGGGCCTCGTAACTGCACGATGCCACCACGCCGCGATCGCTGCTGCCACCCACCAGTACAGGTTTGCCGATCAGAGCTGGATTGTTTCTTCTTTCTACCGAGACAAAAAAACTGTCAAGGTCCATGTGCATCACCTGCCTGTTCATCGCGCTTTTATATGAAGCTAAGGTACGAACAAGCGCTGTGAGCCATTGCTACGAATTGTAGATATAACCGTGATCATCAATAAAAAACCCCCACTCCATGCAGGAGCGGGGGTTTCTGGGTCCACACAAACAACTTTGGGTCATGATTGATGCGTGAAAAAACTGAGTGTTTTCACCCAGCTGTTATCAGGGTTACCGGATGAGCACGAATTTTTTCGTTGTCACCTGGTCGCCTGACTCAATGCTGATAAAATAAGTGCCTTCCCGGAGGCCGCTCAGATCAAGAGCAGCTTCACCGTTAAATTCGCCGGCCATGATTTCTTTGCCCAAAAGGTCGGCGATAATGAAGTTGGCTCGTGTTTGTTTTTTCAGGAAGATATTTAAATGATTGATTGTTGGATTTGGGAATATCAGAGCTTCCATAAGTTCGCTGTTTTTTGAGATGGCTGTGGAGTTAAGTGTTACATAAGTTTGCGCCGAACTGCCTGTTAGAGGCGACTGGCTGCCATTGGCAGTTACCTTTACGGTGTTGTTCACGGTAAAATTTACGGGTGTGTTATCAGCTGTACCTGATTTTATTTTGAACCAGAGTTCCGCGATTTTTCCATCACCATTCACGTTGTTCTGATCTGTTCTTACGCTGGCCGCGTGAACTTTGCCTGAAGGAAGATCTGTTTTCCGGAACTCCACATTCTGGTTGCTGGCGGTAAGGAAAGATGAAACGTACTTCAGGTAAACGCCGTCGAAAAGTGAAGCGTCGT